>JACREZ010000045.1 GCA_016212665.1 Ignavibacteriota bacterium | reverse complement strand
GATGGAACGACAAACGCGAATACGGAAACTGAATGCATTCCAACTGATCGAAGAAACAATTGAGTATATGAAATCGAAAAACCATGCTAAGATACTGAACGCCGCTTAATGAAAAGTTTACACAACATTTGGTTATGATTCCTTATCAACACGTATTGATGGGAATTATTATGAATCAAATACTGAGAATGAAGAAAGCGATACTGGAGTAGTTTGGAGCAGAAAGGATGTAGATAAAGATGTGCATGGGAATCTTAAAGTCGATTGGTCATATTCTCATTATTTTAGAGAAGAAGGATTATATTTGATTAGTTCAACTTATATAGATTATAGTGGCTCATATTCTGATAGACGAAATTCCATCAGTTCGATTTTTCTTGATACAAATTATCAAAATATTAATAAATCATATAGTGTATCTTTTAAAGGTATCTTAGGATTTGGCTATGGCAGGTTACGCGATGGTACGATTGTTTTTCATGCATTACGAATAATAGAACGTCTATGTGAAGATGGACTAATAACTAAATTTATCAATCGCGAACAGATGCTCTCGCTTGTGAATCGTATAGCCCATAAGCGTGAGTATCTGACAAATTATGAACGGTACGAAAAATATTTCGTGAGTGATTTAGTGGAAGAATTAGCAAGAGAAGGATTAATACCTGAAACAGCTATGAATGCTTTTTCTTCTTTTCGAATCTTGGAAACATTTAAAGAAAGCATTCAGCCAAGATTTTTCGGGTGGAAAATATATTATACCTTTGGTGGCCATCATAGACAATACAAGTATGAAACTCCTTATGGGTCAGGCTTTGAAAATGACTGGGTTGACATTCATACAATTGGGGGTGAATACGGTTATCCGTTGTCGTTATATACACATGCAAGTGCGAAAGCGAAAATAGAACTCCCGAATCAAGATTATCATAGAAAATTTGATCTTGAAATTAATGTGTCAGTCACCCATGAGTTAGCGGAAAAACTTGAATTCATTGGGAGTTATTCTTTTCAGCGTCAAGCAAGTAATATTACCCGAAATGGAGGTGATAATTATTGGTGGAAAGATACTGACCAAAGTATTTCTGGAAATTTTATATATTATCTTGAAGATGACGTTCGATTCACTACCTCGTTAGTTTATTCAAAAAGTTCTAAAACTGATTACAATGATAATTCAGTGATTATACCTATATCAACCAAGTATTCTTCAGTTTCATTCTCTTTTGGATTGAACTACAACATTTTCTGAACATTATTCAATACCTGAAACCCCAAAACCCGAAACTAAACTTATGAAAATTTCTAAATTCAAAAACGAACCCTACACCGATTGGTCGAAGCCGGCGAATCGGAAGAAACAAGAACAAGCAATTGCCAAAATCGAAAAACAATTTGGCAAGGAATATCCCAATATCATTGGCGGTGAGAAAGTCACTGCCAAAGAAAAATTACATTCACTCAATCCGTCAGACCCAAAGCAAGTAGTCGGCGTGTTTCAGAAAGGAACTTCCAACGATGCATTAAAGGCGTTGGATGTTGCCGAGAAAAAGTTTGCCGAGTGGAGTAAAGTTCCACCTGCAAGACGTGCAAACTATCTTTTCAAAGCGGCAAACATCATGCGCAAGCGACGCTTCGAGATTAACGCAACAATGATTCTTGAAGTTGGGAAGAACTGGATGGAAGCAGACGCCGACACGGCAGAAGCGATTGACTTCCTCGAATTTTACGGTCGTGAAATGCTTCGCTATGCCGACCAAAAAGCGGCTGTCCAATTGCCGGGAGAGAAAGATGAAGTGGTCTATATTCCGCTCGGTGTTGGCATTGTCATTCCGCCGTGGAATTTTCCATTTGCAATTCTTGCCGGTATGACGACTGCGGCAGTCGTTGCAGGCAACACGGTCATTCTCAAACCATCAAGCGATTCGCCCTTAACCGGAATGCGTTTCATGGAAGTGATGGAAGAAGCAGGATTGCCTGCAGGTGTAATAAACTTTGTCGCTGGGCCCGGCAGTGCAGTTGGCGATACACTTATCAAGCATCCGAAATCGCGATTCATCGCGTTCACCGGCTCAAAGGAAGTTGGCATTCACATCAACACGGAAGCGGCGAAAGTTCTGCCCGGACAGATTTGGTTGAAGCGAGTTGTTGCAGAAATGGGCGGAAAAGATTCTATCATCGTTGACAGCGAAGCAAACTTTGAAGAAGCGGTTGCGGGTGTAACAGTCTCGGCGTTCGGTTTTCAAGGACAAAAATGCTCGGCGTGTTCTCGTGCAATTGTTGATGCAAAAATCTATGATAAGTTTGTTGCTGCGCTCAAAAAACGAGTTGATGAAATTCCTGTTGGCGCCGCGAAGGATTTGAGCAATTATATGGGACCTGTCATCAACAAAGGCGCGATGGAAAACATCATGCGATATATTGAAGTTGCACAGAAAGAAGGGGGCAAGTTAGTGAGTGGCGGTGTTCGTGCTTCGGAAGACGGATACTTCATCCGACCTACAGTGATTGCCGATGTTGATCCGAAAGCAACAATCTCTCAGGAAGAAATTTTTGGTCCTGTGCTTGCCGTCATTAAAGCGAAGAACTTTGACCACGCTTTGGAAATTGCAAACAATACTGAGTATGGTTTAACCGGTGCAGTCTATTCAAAAAATAAGAAGAAGATTGAACGGGCGCGAACCGAGTTTCATGTCGGTAACTTGTATCTCAATCGCAAATGTACCGGAGCGATGGTCGGCGCGCATCCGTTCGGCGGTTTCAATATGAGCGGAACGGACTCGAAAGCAGGCGGGAAAGATTATTTGCTTTTGTTTTTGCAGGCGAAATCAATAGCAACCAAAATTAAATAAAGATTCGAGTTTTGGGTTTTGAGTTTTGAATAACATACTTGAAACCCAAAACACTAAACTCAAAACGAAAAAACTGGAAAAAAATCGAAGACTATGAAAATCCATGAATACCAAGGAAAAGAAATTTTAAGAAAATATAACGTTGCTACACCAAACGGACGGGTTGCATTCTCGCCGGAGGAAGCTGTCAAGGTTTGTGTTGATATGTGCCAGGGAAGCACAGAAGTTGCCGATACAAAAGTCTGGGTGGTGAAAGCACAAATCCATGCTGGCGGTCGCGGCAAAGGAGGCGGCGTAAAAGTCTCGAAGTCGCTTGATGAAGTGTATCAAAATGCATCGAAGATTTATGGGATGAATTTGATTACTCATCAGACGGGACCGGAAGGAAGAATTGTCAAACGCTTGCTTGTTGAAGAAGGAATTTCGATTGCAAAAGAATTGTATGTTGGAATTACGCTTGACCGCGCACGTTCACAAAATTGTGTGATGGCTTCGACCGAAGGCGGCGTTGAGATTGAAAAAGTCGCAGCGGAAACTCCGGAAAAGATTTTGAAGGAGTATGTCAATCCTGCAATCGGATTCAGGGAGTTTCAGGCACGGCGACTTGCATTCGCTCTCGGCTTAAGCGGTGAAGCATTAAAGAATGCAGTGAAGTTTTTTATCTCGCTCTACCGGGCATACACAGAAACTGATGCCTCTCTTGCAGAAATCAATCCACTTGTGGTTACAACAGATGGGCGTGTGCTTGCACTTGATGCGAAGATGAACTTCGATGACAACGCACTCTACCGTCATCCTGATATTGTTGCGATGCGTGACCTTGATGAAGAAGAACCACTCGAAATCGAAGCATCGAAATCGAATTTGAACTACATCAAACTTGATGGAAATGTCGGTTGCATGGTGAACGGCGCAGGACTTGCAATGGCAACGATGGATATCATCAAACTTGCTGGCGGTGAGCCGGCAAACTTCCTCGATGTCGGCGGCGGCGCGAATGTCGAAACGGTTTCCAGCGGTTTCAGAATTATTCTTTCTGACCCGAATGTAAAAGCGGTTCTTGTGAATATTTTCGGTGGAATTGTTCGATGCGACCGCGTTGCAAACGGCGTCATTGAAGCGGCGAAAAAAGTTCAGGTGAATATTCCGGTTGTCGTCCGGCTCGAAGGAACAAACGCGAAAGAAGCGCGTGAAATTCTTGCAAATTCCGGGCTGAACTTTGCGGTTGCTTCAAGTTTGCAAGATGCAGCGGCGAAAGTAACAGCGGCGATCAATTAAAAATTAAAAATGCAAAATTAAAAAATGGTGAGTGGTAATTGGTGAGTTGTGAGTAGTAGGATTTACTTTCATCATCTCCGTAAACAATAACTCGAAACCAAACACCAGAAACCACGAACCACAAACCAGTAACATTTTTTTATGAAGCCATTAACATCAATAAAAAATATCAAGAACGAATACATCAAACGCATTCTTTCAAATATCATCGGTAAAGATGTAATGAAAATATTGCAATCAACACCTGAACAAGTGAAGCGAGCGATTGCAGGATTATCTGACGAGCAGTTGAGAACTCCTCCGCAACCGGGGAAGTGGTCAATTGCTCAGATTGTCAATCATCTCAGCGATGCGGAGGTTGCGTTTGCGTTTCGCTTGCGCATGACTGTGGCGCAACCCGGTTCTCCGTTGCAAGCGTACGATGAGAATAAGTGGGCGGCAAGCCTCGGATATGACAAAACCGATTGCCGTCAAAAACTCGGATTGTTTTCTGTGATGCGAAGCGACCATGTGCGGTTATTGAAATCTTTGACAGCCAAACAATGGAAGCAATTCGGAATGCATGAGGAACGGGGTAAGGAAACTGTTGAACGAATTGCACAAATGTTTGCCGGACACGATGTGAATCATGTGAAGCAAATTCAGAATATCAGGAAACAATTGTTGAAGAAAACTTCAAAGTAAATCAAACGAACAAAATTATTTTAGACAAAGGGAAATCTTATGAAAAAATTATTCTTTATCAGTGTAACGTTACTTGCATTGTTTGTATTTGTATCACAATCTGCTTTCACAAAACAGGACGGAAGTACAGGCATGACTGTGGTAGAAGCAAAATTGGGAAATGATGTTCAAGACAGAATGCTCACGGAAGAAGCGACGGAGTTTGAACTCAATTCAAAAGCATATGTGTGGTTGAAACTTTCAGGCGGGACGGGTGATATTACCGTTACGTGGAAGAATGGTGATTACTCACATTCGACTACGTTGAGTGTTGGTGGAAGTCCGTGGAGAACATGGGCTGAAAAGACATTACGACAATCAGGCGAGTGGACAGTTTCAGTGACGTCCTCGGATGGCGCGGTGTTGAAGGAATTGAAATTTACTGTGAAGTAATCCGAAGTAACAGGAATGCAATTACCTGAAAATACGATAATTGATAAGAGAAAACTTACCGGGTATTTATTGAAGTTTCAGGAAAAAGATGATAAATCAAAATTTCTTGGGAAGGCAGGATACACACTCGACAATTGGGAATTATTAGAAAATGATTTACGATTGTTGCTGAAGAAAAGTGAGACATTTTTTGCTCATGCAACAAAGTTTGGTGATTATTATGAAATAGTAGGGGAACTTCATAGACCAAATCAAACAGTCTTACGTGTGAAAACTATTTGGATGAAAGAACGTTTTTCTGACAGGATAAAATTTATTACCTTATTTCCGTACAAATGAAAGATAACTATGAACTATGATTTATTCACTCGAGTTGCTTTACTAAAAGACTTGCCTGAATACAATCTTAAGAAGGGTGATGTCGCTACAATTGTGGATTCACATCCGGGATTGAACGATTCTGAAAGAGGATATTCGTTGGAAGTTTTCAATGCAATCGGAGAAACGATTGCAATTATCTGTTTGGATGAAAGTGAAATTGAACCATTGCAACGAAATGAGGTTTTTGCCATCCGTCATTTTGAGACTGTTGCGGCATAATATTCTTCATGAGTTTCCAAAATGATTCGGTATACGAACCCGTTATCGGTCTCGAAGTTCACGCACAATTGCTGACAAATGCAAAAGTATTTTGCAGTTGCAGTACAAAGTTTGGACACGAACCGAATGTCAACATTTGTCCTGTTTGTCTGGGAATGCCGGGAGTTCTTCCTGTTCTCAACAAGCAAGTTGTTGAGTTTGTGATGAAGATGGGATTGGCGACAAATTGTGCGATTGCACATCACTCCGTTTTTGCGCGGAAAAATTATTTCTATCCTGACCTTCCCAAAGGATATCAAATTTCTCAGTTTGAAGAGCCAATCTGCTCAAATGGTTTTGTTGAGATTGAATTGGAAGATGGTTCGAGGAAGAAAATCGGGTTGACTCGTATTCACATGGAAGAAGATGCCGGAAAGTCCATTCATGATATGGATGCAGACACACTGATTGATGTAAACAGATGCGGAACACCGCTCGCGGAAATTGTGAGTGAACCGGATATGCGTACTGCAAGAGAAGCATATCTGTATCTTTATAAAATTAGACAGATTGTTACATACTTAGGTGTTTGCGACGGCATCATGGAAGAAGGAAGTTTGCGTTGCGATGCAAATGTTTCAGTCAGAAAAAAAGGGGATACGAAATTAGGAACGAAGGTGGAAGTAAAAAACATGAACTCGTTCCGAAATGTTGATCGGGCAATTGAATATGAAATTAATCGCCAAATCGGGATTCTTGAAGATGGGGGAAAGATAATTCAGGAAACGTTGTTGTGGGATGCTGACAAATCCATTGCTTATTCAATGCGCGGGAAAGAGGAATCACATGATTACCGGTATTTCCCCGACCCGGATTTGGTTCCGGTTGTTGTGAATCAAGAATGGATTCATGAAATACAACAAAGCCTTCCCGAACATCCGACTACCCGCAGAGACCGATTCGTTCAAGACTTAGGTTTGCCAAAATACGATGCAGATATTCTTACATCTGAAAAAGGATATGCAGATTATTTTGAATTCGTTCTCAACGAACTCACCACTCACCACTCACCACTCACTAATAACTATGAACAAGCGAAGCAAGTGAGCAATTGGGTGATGACCGATGTCCTCCGCGTCGTTGGTGAACGAAAAATTAACATCAACGATTTTCCAATCTCAGCGAAACGACTCGCCTCAATGATACAACTCATTAATGATGGAACCATCAGTGGAAAAATCGCGAAAGACATATTTGAGGAAATGCTGAACTCAGATAAAGCACCCAAAACAATTGTTGAGGAAAAAGGGTGGAACCAAATTTCGGATACATCAGCGATTGAAAAAGTGGTCGAAGAAATACTTGCCAAAAATCAAACTCAGGTTGAACAATATCGTTCAGGAAATGAGAAGGTGCTTGGTTTCTTCGTCGGGCAGACCATGAAGGCAATGGGAGGAAAAGCGAATCCTTCTATTGTGAACGAGATACTTAAAAAGAAATTAAGTAGTTGAGTAGTTGAGTACAAAGTAGTTAAGATATTGAGAAAGAAATTTATATGCACAAACTAAAAGATTTAAAAGTTTATCAGAAGGCACTTAAATTTACAAAAGTAGTTCGAACAGTAACAAAGAAATTTCCTAAAGACGAACTATTTGTATTGACCGCACAATTCAAACGTGCAGGAGATTCCATAGCATTGAATATTTCTGAGGGAGCGGGAAACTCATCTAACAAAGAATTTGCAAGATTTCTTGATTACTCAATCCGTTCGGGATTTGAATGTATCGGTTGTGCAGATATCGCGCTGGAAAATGAATTTATTAATCAGTCAGATTATGAAAACGTAATTTCCACTGTCAATGAAATTATTGCGATGCTTGATGGTTTGAAGAAAAGTTTAATCCGATAATCTCAATTACTCATCTACTCACAATCTCAACTACTTATTTACTTATGAGAAAAAAACTTATCGCCGGCAACTGGAAAATGAACAAAGACATCCACGAAACAGCAACACTTGTGGATGCTTTGAAATCTCAACTACTCAACTACTCAACTACTCAACTACTTGACGTACTCATCTGTCCCCCGTTCACCTCACTCGTCATTGCATCAACGTTGGTGAAAGACTCGCAGATAAAACTTGGAGCGCAGAATATGTCTCAACATGAAGAAGGCGCGTACACGGGGGAAGTATCAGCGAAAATGTTGAAGTCGGTAGGATGTGAATACGTTATTCTCGGACATTCGGAACGACGACAATATTTCAAAGAGACGAATGAACTCATCAATGCGAAAGCAAAGCAAGCATTGAAACATGGACTTACTCCGATTCTTTGTGTCGGCGAAACGTTAGAAGAACGTGAGGCAGGCGTGACTGAAGACATAATCAAAACACAAGTGAAGGGTGTCTTGCAGGAACTGACTTCAGAGCAGGTTGAAAATGTTGTAATTGCCTATGAACCTGTTTGGGCAATCGGAACCGGAAAGACAGCAACAACCGAGCAGGCAAATCAGGTTCATAAATTTATCAGAAAGTTAGTCGGTCAACTCTACTCATGGACTGTAGCCGGGAAACTACTCATTCAATATGGCGGAAGTATGAATGATAAAAATGCTGCTGAGTTACTTTCTCAGTCAGATATTGATGGCGGGTTGATTGGCGGAGCGAGTTTGAAGGCGGATGCGTTTACTACCATTGTGAAGGCAGGAATGGAAGTGGGGAAGAATTAATTCTTCCCCGAATATTTTCCTTACCACTCGCTGTAAGTCATTAAGAACTTAACGCGCGGGATTAACCGGTTTTTACTTGTCTGATTGATGCTCGAAAACCACTTGATTCCGATTTGAGTTTTCCTTTGGATTGAGTTTTGATTTTATCCGCAGAATTCTCGTTTGAGTCTGAATCGGAGCTTTGGGCTTTGAGAGCAATGAGGTTAGCAAAAGCAAATGATAATCCGTGTTTGGTTTTGATAAACTCTACAATTTCCTTATGCTTCTCAATCGCTGATTCTTTCACAATCGAAATCCACTCCTCAAGAGTTTTACCGGTTTTTTCCTGAAGATTTTTTATCAGCGTCTCTTCCATAAAAAGTGATTTCTCGGAATGAGTTGATTTGAAACTTGTCACTGGGTTACGATTTTTCATATTACTTCTTCCAAAAACTCCATAATTTCTGAGTCACGCGTTCAAGTTCCGCTCCTAACTTTCCCGGTTCATCAGTTTTCTCCGGTTCGTTCTCGAATGCGATGTACGGAACTTTGAATCCTTTGACCTCTATAAAGTTCGGGTCAGCCGCGGTGAGTTTTTCCCAATCATTTGTCTTGTAATAAAATTCCATCTTCTCATCCGGTAAGGAATGATAGAGAATTGAATCTTCCAATCCGGGTCTCGCACGTCGGCGATTTTTTCTGAATGATTCTTCATACGAAACTTTGATATAGACTATCACCGCTCGCTTCAAAACTTCTTCATGCAAGTAGGAAAGTGCTTCACCGATACCGTTGTCGCCGCCCCGGGCAAACTCAATAATTGTTGTCATGTCATCATGGTAGTTCGGGTTTGCGGCAAGTTTTTTTCTGTACGCAAGGTTGATTCGTTCGATGTACAGGTTCCAGATGAAATGGTCTTTGAACCAATATTTTTCATCCGACCAGAGACGTGGCTTGCCATGTTTTGTCAGCATGTCATCAATCTCAAATGTTTCCCACACATAGACAAAGTCGTCCAACTCTTCAAAGTTGGCAATGTGAAAGCGATTTAGACGTTCGGTGGCAGGAGCTTTTTTCAAAAAGTCAATGACTTCGGATTTACCGGCGGCAGGACGTCCGGTTAAAATTATTGTATCAAAATTGTTCTTACTCATAATAGTTTTTGGTTTGTAGTTTTTTGTTTTAGTTGTCGGTTGATAGTCCCGAAGGGATGCCTTCGGCATTTACTGTTTGTTGTTTTGTTGATTCAAGTATCAAGCAACCAGAATCAAGTATCAATCAGAATTCAGAAATCAGTTTGAACTGTGGTTCCGGTGTTTTCAATACTTTTTCATTCCGTGCTTTATTTTCCATTGCTTGCGACATTGTGATCATCGTACAATTATTTGATGGCGGAACAAATCCTAAATATTTGTCCGCTTGGTTGATGACAAAATCGGTTGTTGCACAAGTGTACGTTTCCGAGTCGTCAAGTTCTTTTCCTCCGACAGAGATTGATTGAATCTCGACTCCGTTCTCAAGTTTCTTGTAGGAACAATTCACTCCCGCAAACTGGTTGCTCGATTGTTTGGACGCAAGTTTTTCTACATGATTCTGAATCATGGAGCGAAGTTCTTTTCCCGTCATGGAAAACGTGCATACATAATTACGGAACGGACCGACTTCAAATAAATCCAACCGGGTGACATCTCCTTTTAACATATCTTTTCTGATACCACTGCTGTTGATGATTCCGACATCCGCGTTGCCGCCGAGACGAATCGCATCAGCAACGAAAAAGCCGATTGCCGTTTCTCCGGGTGAACGTTTCCAATCAGTATCAAGTGTGCCGAGAACTATTCCATACTCTTTGTCAATTTTTGTTTTGAATTCATTCACGAGGTTTGACAACTCTGTGTCCGGCAATTTTTCATGCGCCCAAAGTTGTACAAGTTGTCCGTTGTATGATATTACTTTGTCATTTTCGATTTGCAGGTCAATCACACCGAGGTTTTCGCAGTTAGAACCGGTCTGTCCGATGATTACGTTGTTGATGTACTTTGGCGTTCGTAATCGTGTATGGCTGTGTCCACCGATGATAACATCAAGCCCGTGAGTTCCCATCGCAAGTACCGAATCTTCATCAACTCCCTGATGCGTGAGAGCGATGAGCAGGTCCGTTTGCTCATCAAGTGAATCAATATATTTTTGAACGACTTCGGTCGGCGAGAGGAGTTTTAATCCTTTGAGATTATTCGTGTTCGTGACGTGAAATAATTCAGGCGTCATAATTCCGATGATGCCGATTCGTACGCCATTCTTTTCCACAATAGTGAACGGTTTCAGATTCATCGGAAAGTTTCCCTCTTCATCAACAAGGTTTGCACTGACTGCCGGATGTTTTGCAATCGCAATCAGTTCCTGCAAATTACTTTGTGAGATGTCGAGGTCGTGGTTGCCGGGAGTCCACGCATCGTAATTTAATTTGTTCATCATTTCGATAAATCCGCCGCCGAATGCTTTCTTATGTTCGATTTCAGAAATCGGGTTGCCGGTCATATCGTCACCCGCATCCAACAGAAGCACTTCGCTTGTTCGTGCCTTGCGCATACTATCAATCATATACTCCAACTCGTTCATACCTCCGACGAACGGTTTCGGTTCGCTTCTTACCCACGCCGCTTCATGCGATACAAAATTGGAGTGAATATCGTTCGTATGCAAAATCGTCAACGACTTGGGCTGAGCGCAGGCAACAAGATTTATTAAGAGGATTAATGATGAAACAAGGGTTACGTTTTTTGTCATTTGTCAATTGTCATTAGTCATTGGTGATTCGTGAGTGATAAGTGGTAAGTAGAAAAGATTTTGTAACGAAGTTCACGTTCATCGCTCGTTTCTTAACTACTCAACTACTCTGTACTCAACTACTCATGTTGAATTGGCTTGATAATACGATTTTCTGGGGAGAAGGGCAAAGGTGCAAAAGGAGCACATTTCTACATGAATATTCACTCAATTTTCTAATATTCTTCCAAAAAATAAGGAGCCGGTGGAAGAATGTTACTCATCCACAAGAAAATGGAAAAAGAATCAATGAATACCTACAATAAAAAATAGTAATAAGGGTGTTATACTTTCCCGCGAGACTTGTGTGAAGAAAACCAGAAATGGATTAACATTTGCCAATACGTTAACACGGTTTTACCATGGTAAAGATACGAGTGTGTAATGTATCTGGTAACGATAATGGTACTTGAGGGTAGTTCCAAAAACTCTATTATCTTTGTGCTACTTTGTGTATTTCTTTGTGTTCTTAGTGGTTAACATTTTCAATTGAAGTTTTTAGAACTGCCCTTTAATTTTTTTTTCAAGTGCATAAAAAAGTAATTGAGTAGCAGTGTATCATTTGGTACGCAAGACGATTCACCATGCTCTGGATTTCAATGCCGTAGGTTTCATCTGACGGGTAATTATCTACCCGTAGCTATCTCAATCAATAATCGAACGACAACAAACAAAAACACACCACCGAACAGCGACCAAATTGCAGTCAGTGTTAAGCGTTCTTTTGTCAGTTGTTTATCCATTTCGACTGGCGGATAGGTTTTGATTTCTAAATCTTTTGTGATTTTAGTTTGACAGGAGAGGCGTACATGTTTTCCGACTTTACGTGCATAAAACGGCATTAAACCGGCAAGCATTAATTCATCTTGAGGGGAGAGTGCGGGCGCATTTTTTCCGTCAACAATTTCCACTCGGCATGTTCCGCAAAAGCCATTGCCGAAGCAGTTAAGGGCTTTCTCGATTCCCTTGTACGGTGAGATTCCGTTTTTCAAAAGTACTTGACGAAGGTTTTCACCTTCTGGTACTTCGATTGATTTTCCTTCGTTGACTAACGTGAGTACGGGCATGGTTGATTCCTAAGAGAACAAATTACTGATGATTGTTGAAAAAAGTGCGTGCAAAAATAACCAATTTTTGGAAAACTTCAAACACCGATTTTCCACTCTTTGACGCCATTGGTATCTATCAAAGCATGAATCATGTTGGGAGGTTCCACATAATTATCGGAGAAGGTAAACGCGTTCTGAATTCTTTTCGATGATTCCTGAAGGGTGTTTGCTACATCTGTGAACATGATTGCAAGTGTGTCGCTCAGGTTCACTTTGTCTCCGATTTTTTTCTTGAAGATAATTCCTGCTTTCGGGTCAATCACATCATCAACTTTCATTCGTCCTGCGCCGAGTTGGATACAGGTGAGTCCGATTTCCAAAGCATCAATTGCTGAAATATATCCGGTATGGTTTGATTTGATTTCGACGGAGTACTTACTTTTGGGATACGATTCCGGATTGAGGATGTACGATGTATTTCCCTCGTGTCGCTTCACCATCTCGATGAATTTATCGTATGCTTTTCCGTTGTGGATGACTTCTTTGCATTGCTCGATTCCTTCCTGAATTGTTTTCGCTTTTCCTCCAAGCATCACCATTGTGCCTCCAAGCGCGTATGTTACTTCCATCAAGTCAGGAATGACTTTTCCTTTAAGACAATCAATACACTCGACAATTTCCAACCAATTACCGGCGGCATAACCGAGCGGTTGGTTCATGTCGGTAAGTAACCCGATGGTTTGCTTTCCGAAGTTAGTTCCGATAGCAATGAGATTTTTTGCAAGTTCGATGGCGTCTTCTTGCTTCTGCATGAACGCGCCGCGGCCGGTTTTCACATCAAGCACGAGTGCATCAATTCCTTCTGCGAGTTTCTTGCTCATGATACTTCCCGAAATGAGCGGAATACATTCAACGGTCGCTGTTACATCGCGTAGCGCGTACATCAACTTATCAGCCGGAGCGATTTCCTTTGTCTGACCAATCATCACAACGCCGACATCAGCAATCACGTGCTTGTATTCTTCAAGCGAAAGATTTGTTCTGAAGCCGGGAATTGATTCTAACTTATCGAGTGTCCCTCCGGTGTGTCCGAGTCCGCGACCGGAAATCATAGGAACGGGCACACCGCACGCTGCAACCATTGGTGCAAGGATAATGGAAACTTTATCGCCAACTCCTCCCGTCGAATGTTTGTCAACTTTAATTCCCGGAACGGAAGATAAATCAACAACAACCCCGGAGTGAAGCATCACATCGGTGAAGACGGAAGTTTCCTCAAAATCCATTTTGCGGAAAAACACCGCCATTAAAAACGCGGATATTTGGTAATCAGGAACAGAGCCGTCTAAATATCCTTGGATGAGGAATTTTAATTCTTCACGGGAGAGTTTTCCGCCGTCGCGTTTCTTACGGATAATTTCAGTTGGATTGAACATACACTTTGTTGTGTGAAATAAGAAGTGAGATGAGGGATGTGGTTTATGATGAAACGGTTATGATAACCGTAGTAAGTTCCGGGAGAGATTTCGCACCTCAGTGCAAAAAAATTTTTTAATACTCTTCCAATCAGATTTGAAATTTATTTTTGGCATCGGGTCACTTTCAGCATCTTCAAAATACGTAAGACTTTTTAGTATGTGATGAATGGATGAAATTCCGTGCGGGAATTGCTTTGGCAATTGTTCGAGGAGAGTTTGTAATGAAAGAAGATTATTGCAAATCCAATAGAGGTCGATAAAATCTCGTTTTTTTCCTCTCTGGCTGACAGCAATAATTTTCATTAAGGCGATGTCCCGGGCATCGAGTACTTGTATCTTGTTGTATTTGAGGAACGGATACTGCGGAATAAAAACAGGGTAAGAAAGAAAACTGACCTTGCACTGAAACAGATTTCCGTAAATCGTCTCTTTATCAATCAACGTTGTCTCCCAAAGATGGGGAGGGAAATGGTTGATTAATCGTTGAGAAGAAAAAGATTTTGCACGTGTAAAAAAGTCAAGATCAACTGAAATGCGATGCCCGGTCTGCATTGCTAATCCAGTACCGCCTGCGAGATACCATGTTGAACGGGTTAACCACCGTTGTGTACAAAAATAATCCAGGCAATGTAAAGTGGATTTGGAAAGTACTTGACTGTGCCACTTCATCGGCGACCATCTGTTAATAACAGCCATAGTGGTTTTGTTCTTTTGTGTAATGAACGCGAACGTAGGACAACTCGGCGAATTACCTTCTTTTCATAAGTGTTCCACATCCATTGTATGTCAGGAATCGAACCGAAATCAAGAATTCGTTCAATAATGTATCGGGCGTGTTTTTGGGGCTCAATTGCTGTTGGGTCAACGTCCCAAAACAATTCCTGTCGAAAAGGCGAATATGATTTTTTTATCTTCACAACTGCGTCGTAATTTAGGAAAGAATGTGGAGAATCTCAAAGAACAAATGTGTTTTTCACGAATCAAATTTCGGATTTATAAGATATTGTTTTCGCCGCACCTACTAACCAATGAACTTCTCCCCAAGCAGAATTGCGATGATAGTTTTCGCATCAACTATTTCCGCCCGATGAATCATATCAACCGCTTGTTCGAGAGGAACAATTTCCATTGTCATTGTTTGCTCGCCTTCTTCAAGTCTTCTTCCATCGGGTAGTTTGGTGAGATTAGTAGCCAGGTAGAGGTGAAGTTGTTCATCGCAGAAGCCGGGCGTGGTGTAAATGGTAGTTATCTTCTTCCATTCAGAGGCAGAGTAGCCTGATTCTTCCTCAAGTTCCCGTTTTACACAGGCAAGAGGTTCTTCACCTTTTTCAAGTTTGCCGGCGGGAAGTTCCCACAAGAATTTATCAATTGGGTAACGATGTTGTTTGATGAGAATAATTTTCCTATCAGGAAACATGGCAAGTGCAACTGCACCACCGGGATGCTCGGCGACTTCACGAATAGATGTTCTCCCCGACGGATATTCAACATCATCAACAATCGTATTGAATACTCTTCCCTGATGAATAAGGTTACGTTTGAGCAGTTTCAGGTTCATGAGGTTTTCATGTGAACGACACGCTGAGGCAGGGGAATTTCAATTCTTTCTTCTGTAAAACGAGAATAAATTGTTTCCCGGATAGCCGCTTCAATCGGAAATTTATTTTTGAAATCTGAAGTACCAGCAATCAGTTTTAGTATGATTGATGAATCGCCTAAAGTTGTTACAAATACAACCGGAGTTGGTTCTTGAGCAATGTGTTTCTGTGCCGTTGCAGTTTCAAGTAAAAGTTGTTTCGCCCGTTCTATGTTTGTTCCATAAGCAACACCGACTTCAACCACAACACGAATGTTAGTTTCCGGCAGAGAATAATTGATGATTCTATTTTTTACCAACTCGCCGTTTGGAATCACAACGAGGTTACTATCGTAATTCAAAATGCGTGTGCTTCTTAATCCGATTTGGACAACATCTCCTTCATCGCCCGAAGGAAGTTTGATTCTGTCACCGATACGGAATGGTTGGTCAATCAAAATGACAAATCCGGCAATCATATTCGCAACAGTTTCCTGAGCGGCAAGCGCAACTGCCAATGAACCAACGCCAAGCGAAACAAGAAAACTTCCGATGTTAATCCCGAAATGGTCGAGGACTATCATTCCTGCAATCATAAACAGGAGAATGTTCAGAATCTTTGTTGTGAGAGGCGCGATTGCAGGCGTTATGACTGCGTGCGTTTTGCGTGAGACTTCATCGAGATACCAATCGAACGTTGACTGAACAATCTTTATTGCAAGCCGTGTGAGAACGAAAACGAGAAAGATGAAAAGCGCAATACTCAGGTAATCAAGTGATTGCAAAGCGGCAATGTTTTCTGCCGTCAATCCCTTCTTGACTTCTCTGATTGCGATGTATATACCACCGATAATACTAAGTGTCGTTACTCTACCTCGAAACACTTCCAGCAATCTGTCATCTAAACTTGTTTCGGTATGCTTGAACAGTTTGATGAAAAGAGTATTGAGGAGAAACTTGATGGTTCTTCCAACAATCGCAGAAGCAATGATGATTGCAACTGCGTACAGTAGATGTTCTAATGTGTGATTTTCAAACATGTATGAACTATAAAATTACTTTTCTGCTTCCGGGCTTTTCGACAGGAATTCCTTGCGTACAAAGTGGGCAACCTTCGGGTTGATACGTAATCGCTTCCATTGTCAGAACAGGGTGGAAGTTTGGAAATGTTGCTTTCCCGTTGCTTCTATCTACAATCGAAGCAACACCAACAACATTTGCCTGCTCTCGTTTTACAATTTCAATGACTTCTTGAACAGAGCCGCCAGTGGTAATGACATCTTCACATACAAGAACATGTTCATTTGGTTTGATGAAAAACCCGCGTCGGAGTTCCATTGTCTTATCTTTTCGTTCCGCAAATATCGTCCGAACATTTAATTGACGGCCCACCTCTTGAGAAACGACAACGCCGCCAATTGCCGGTGCGATGACAACATCAATTTTTTGAGTACGAAAATATTGAACGATCTCAGAGCAAAGCGATGTAGCATATTCAGGATACTGAAGCACTTTCGCACATTGAAAATAAACAGGGCTGTGCAATCCCGATGTCAATTGAAAATGACCTTCCAGCAACGCCTCGGTTTGTTTGAAGATTGAAAGGATGGTTTCCTTCGTCATAGTTCCGAATCAACAATATCATCAAGCAATTCTTGCATTTCTTTTTGAGCGTGAATCTCGCCAAGGTGGTCTGCAAGTTCGATTCCTTTTTCCAATGCTTTCACTGCCTCAAGCGGTTTGCCAATTGTCTGATATAAATTTCCGAGTTGGTGATACGCGGAGATATATGCTGAATCGTGTTCAAGCAGTTCTTTGAGATTCGTAATTGCCTGGGGAATATCTTTCAACGAGACATATTCCATCGCGAGCGCGTACCGTGTGAACGAATCATTCGGTTCCCGCTCGAGAAATTGTTGTAACGCTTGTAATCTTGATTGAGTCATAGTGTTTCTATTTCTTTTGCTAACATAAAATCTTTTTCTGTTAATCCACCAGCACTATGCGTGCAGAGTGTCAGTGTAACTTTGTTCCATCGAATGTCAATATCGGGATGGTGATTTGCCTTCTCAGCAAGCAATGCAACCGAGTTCACAAATCCCATCGCATGAATGAAATCTTGTAACACAAATGTCTTCGTGATTTCTCCATTCACAAGTTTCCAACCTTTTATTTTATTAAGATTGGATATGATGTCTTTATCTGATAATGTTTTTGTCATTTGTCATTCGTCAATGGTCATTAGTGTTCTAGTAATAAAATCTCAATCCGCAATTGGCAATCCGAAATCCGAAATCAAAAGTACCCTTCCGCTTTCCGTACACGTCCTAGTTTCTGTCCGAGAAATCGTTCTCCGACTTCTGTGAACTTGTGTGGAATATCGCTTACGAAGAATTGCAGGTTCGCTTTGTGTTTGCTTGTGTTTTTCAGATTCTTTTCATCCAGTACGCGTTCGACTTCAACAGCAGTTGCAACGCCAGAGTCAATCAGCGTTACAGAATTATCAAATACTTTCTCAATAACATCCGTGAGAATCGGGTAATGTGTACAACCAAGCACGAGCGTATCAATCTTTGCCAACTTGAGCGGAAACAGATATTCTTTTGCAATCATCTCTGTTGCTTTGTGTTCAAGCCAGCCTTCTTCCGCAAGCGGAACAAAGAGCGGGCATGCTTGCGATGTTACCGTTGCTTTCGGATTTTCCAATCGAATCGCATTCGTGTACGCGTTACTCTTCACAGTTCCGACTGTTCCGATGACGCCGATACGATTATTCTTCGTCGCTTCCGATGCTGACTTTGCGCCAGGAACAATCACGCCGACAACAGGAATTTTTGCCCGCTTCTGCACAACATCTACTGCAACGGATGACACCGTATTGCAAGCAATCACAATCATTTTCACATTCTTGCTGATGAGAAACTCAGTGTCCTGAACTGCATACTCACGAACAGTTTCCGGTGACTTCGAACCGTACGGCACACGAGCAGTATCACCGAAATAAACGATGTTTTCATGCGGTAGTTGTCGCATTAAAGCACGTACGACAGTCAGTCCGCCAATGCCCGAATCGAATACACCGATGGGCTTTGCTTGCTCGAGTTTGTAATCAATCATTGAGACGGATAAATATAGGAAAGGAGGGAGGATTAACAAAAGAAAAGTAATTTTAGGTGGTGGCGGATGTTTTCCTTCTAACACAGTTATACATCAGGTGGAAAGACTTGATGGCGCTTATTTTTTATCATAGATCTGATTCTTCTTATTTCCTTAAAATCTTCTCCATTGTTTTTCCTTTTGCCAATTCATCAACCAACTTATCCATGTAACGAATCTTTTGTATGAGTTTGTCTTCGATTTCTTCGACACGATATCCACAAATTACTCCTGTAATTTTTGAAATATTGGGATTCATTTGTGGCGCTTTGGCGAAAAAGGTTTCCAAATCATTTTTCTTGTCAATCTGTTGCTGCAAGGTTTTTTTATTATAACCTGTGAGCCAAAAAATAACGGTATCCAGTTCCGCTTTTGTTCGCCCCTTTTTCTCGACTTTTTGTACATAGAGAGGATAGATGCTCGCGAAAGTCATTTTAAATACTCTTGTATTATCCATAGTAGCTGTTATTATTTATCAGAGTTAATTTCTCGTAGCAAGTTACAAGTTTGGTGTGTTGCCATAGAGTTACAGGCAACGTTTTGCGGCTTGTAGTTCCGCCGACTTCGGAGCACAAAACTGTCAAGTTCTCACAATTGTTTATTGAATATTTTACTGAACATATTCGCAAATCAGTCCCGCTTTGGCAATGTCCTGTTATGCACCGTTTTTATTTTATCCTTCCACTTTTTCAGCTCTTCGAAAAGTTCTGTCTTAGTATCGGACATTAATTGTTCGTTTGTCTTTTCTGTTTGCCAAGGTCTGTCAGCATTTGAAAGTTCGTCAAAAGTGTCAAACAACCCGTAAGCTGTTTCAAATCCAATACTGTCGTAACAGTATTGTTTGCTTTCAGAAAAAAAGTCATAGCTGTCGAGTGCCTTATAACGAATTTCTCTAGTCCCAGTAATTACATCCTTTTTACCTTCGACTATTTCGTCAACTATAGCAAGTGTATATTCTATTGCTGCTTGTCTTTTGTCGGGCAATTTAATGTTTAATTCTTCAAGTGTCAGTTTGAAATAATGTTCAATTTGAAAGGGACTTTCATTTTTACTTAGTCCAGCGAGAATGCAAAGTGATGGTGTGTCTAAGCCTTCTTCAAGTCCAACTACACCGATGTTAGGAAGTTGATCTATTGTCATATTTCCTGTCACATACTTAGCTATTTGCTGTCTAAAATTCACTGTTTATTTTTATCCTAAAATGGTGCACAATATCTTTTGTACGCCACGAATATAATTTTTATAGCGCATATCTGCAATACAATTGCTGGCTTTGTGCAAGTTAAAAATGTTGTTGTAAGTGTGTTTAATGAACGAGGGGAAAATATTGTTTATACCTTTTAGAGAGAAAAATCCTACAAAAGGAAGAAAATATCCTCAGTGGGGAGAACAATTCCACGACGGGGGAAACCATTTCCCCAATGAGGGAGAACATTTCCCCAATGGGGGAGAACATTCCCCGATTGGGGAGAACATTTCCCCGACGGGGAAAACCATTTCCCCAATAGGGGAGAACATTCCCCCGATGAGGGAGAACATTTCCCCGATTGGGGAGAACATTTCCCCGATGGGGGAAACCATTTCCCCAATGAGGGAAAAGAATTCCCTTATGCAAAAATGGCAGATATTTGGCTGTTTTGTTAAATAAAAGAGATAAGTGGTGTTGAAAGCGGTAGGACAATAGGTTCGTCTATCCTCAACTAACCCCCAGGTTGAGAAAGGCAGACCTTGTCAGAAGCAATCCGACAAATGGCAAAGCGGAATATTGCGGTAGGGGTTTGATTAATCAAACCCCTACTTTGCGTTCAGTTTCTTCTGTGCGGATGATCTGAATGAAAGATTTCCAACCTGCATGAGAAGTTCTCCGGCTTCAGAGACTTTCACCCAATAAGCATTCCCCGGAGTCAATGTATCTGCCTCGAAATATCCGAGCGTGCCTGAATATCCAAAGAACGATGATAGAATTTCAAGCGGAGGAAATGCAACAACATCGGTTGATGCAACGGGATATGAAATCGCACCAACCATATTCCAACCTTGTGCAACAGGAATGGAGGAAGAAGTTAAACTCGCTCCGGTCATCTCAACATTGGTTTTCTCGGGAAACTTCAACCAATATCCTTTGCCGTTGGAAAGTGTATCTCGCTGAATGTATCCGTTTGAATATTCGAACGCGTTTGATGATGCGGAGGGAAAAAGATTGAGTTTGCTGAAATCATTTACTATAAGCGGAACGGAAACCATATTCCAATTTTGGTTTGCCTGAACGGAGAGGATGGAAGTCGTTCCGCTGAAGAACGATTCTCCGGGAATAAATCCGCCATCGAGATTGAAATCTCCTGCGCTACCTGAAGACAATGTCATTTGTCCTGCGGAAGCGGTGATAAGAAAGCCGCTTCCTTTTTCCGTTCCGCCTCCGCCATCAATAACAGACCAAGGATGAAGCAGTAGCTGACTCTTCGCATTGAAGATGAACAGTAAGGTGAGGAAGAAAAAGATTGCATATCGTTTTAGAAGTAAGTTCATAACATGTTCTTTCATATCAACGAATAATAATTGTTCCGCCGGTTGATTGAATATTGGTTCTTCTGTTGTGGAGAATAGGCGCATTCAAATACGTACCGCTGTAAACGTACACAAGCGTTCCGGCGGCGGAGACATCCAACGCTTCATTGATGGAATTAAATGGGTAGCTCCACGTACCATCTTCATACCCGCTATTATTCACATCTACATAAACGACCGGCAACGGACGACAGCGATACATTCCTCGTCCATGTGTTGCGGCAATAAGTTTATCCGAACCTTGCCAGAAGAGTTCATCAACTGCGACATTGACGGGACCCTCGTTTTTAGAGTAGAGTGGTTGTGTACTCCATGTTACGCCATAATCTTCTGAGGCGAACACACCAACGTCGGTGCCGACATAAATCCAATTTGGTGCAAGAGGGTGGAAGCGAACAGAATTGATTTGCGCAGGAGGGATTTTAAACAACCCGCTTCCTTGTGCTGTGAACCAATTCGCACCTGCGTCAGTCGTTCTCCAAAGACTGCTATCCTGATAGCCGCCGAATGAAACAACGACATCGTTTTGATTAAACGGATTTATTGCAATATCTGTAACAGCGCGGTTTACCGCAACCGGAATATTGGTGTGAACATTCGTCCAGACGCTTCCTGTATCAGTTGTGAAGCTAATTGTACCGTTATCATATCCGACCCAGATGCAAGCAGAATTTCCCTGCGCGATATCAATTGCAATCGCCAGAGCGAACCCACTGAGTGGACCTCTGATGCTGTACCAACTTTCAGCGTAGGTACGGGTTCTCCAGATTGACGCTCCACCGGCAACGAGAAAATTGGATGAGTTCGGGTCAATAAGAAATGGCGCTACCCACGCGGCATTGTTTGAATATCCATCGGTCATGCCATTGGTTTTTTGATAATAATGTCTGCCTGTATCATCACTTCGTTGGAAACCCAATCCGGGATATTCGCCATACATTCGAGCCATATTGTTCGGGTCAATAGCAGTTGCGCCGCCATCTCCCCACGTAGAATTATATGAAGGTCCAACATACCACAGTTCAGTTCCTAAACCGGGTCGGTAATGAAGTTTGTCGTTATCCTGCGTTCCACCTGCAATGACTTGTCCGCTCGGATGCGCCGCACCGCCATAAAATTGTGTGATGCCTAAATTATTGTTCAACTCCTGCCAACCACCACTAACGCTTGTTGTATCCATTGCGAATCCGATACCACCGTCGTTGCCAACGTAGATGTATCGGTTGTTAACTCCGTCGTAATTCGGATGAGCGACAATCGAGTGTTGGTCTGCATGGAATGACATCATATTGGTAAATGTTTGTCCACCGTCGGTACTTCGACCTAAGCCTACTCCTCCGAGTAAAATAAAGTTTGAGTTGAAGGGGGAAATCCAAAGAACATTGTTGTACCATCCTTGTCCGCCAAGATAGTTATTCCCTGTGCTTCGCAGTGTCCACGTTGCACCACTATCAACTGACCGCCAGACTTCGCTGTTGTTTATCTGAATACTTACATAGACAGTATCGCCGTTTCCAAACCCGACTTCACATCTCCCAACACCTGAAGGTAATTTATTTGCGGCGCCAGTTGTTTGTAAAAACCAATCAGCTCCTCCATCATGTGAAGAATATAATCCGCTTCTTGTTCCAACAAATATTCTGTTTGGGAATTGAGGGTGAATCTTCACATCGGTAGCTCTGCCGCTCGTAGTTGTAAGCATGGGCCATGTTATTCCTCCATCAGTTGTCCGTCGGATTTCACCACCACCGCCCGGCTTTGCTGTAACACAATACAGCAACCCTGAAATTGTCGGATGATGTGCGAGGCGATTCACATTGTAGAACGAATCGGAATTCGTGCATTGCAATTGTTCCCAGTTAATTCCGCCGTTTGTACTTTTGAAAATACCGGCACCTTGTACTGCATCAATGTTTCCAAATCCTTCACCGGTCGCCGCATACATGATGTTCGAATTCGTCGGGTCAATAACGATTGATGTAACGGCGAGATTTGCCATGAAGTCATCAACAGGATACCATGCGGAGCCGCCGTAATCTGTTCTCCAGATTCCGCCGGAAACGCTACCAATCCAGATTGTATTTGGATTGGATGGATGGAAAACAATCGACCTGATTCTTCCACCGATATTACCGGGACCAAGCCATTCCCAATTCCAGATGCCTGCATCCATCGGTAGCGGTTGATTCGGTAAAGCACGCAATTCATCAGTCATTCTTTTTGCACGAAGCAACGCGCCGAACGGAACAACGCCGTTCTCGTTCGCACGCATCTTGTACCTGAATTCCATCCGCTTCTGAGCATATTCGCCATCCGATTTTTCAAATTCCGCTTCATTCTTTTCATCGCCAGGTTTTGGGACGAAAGGAGATTGTTGCGCGAAGCCATCATTCAAAAAGGAAAAAGCAAACGCAAGCAGAAGCAGAGTAGTTACTATTCTGTTCATTTGGTTACCGCTCGCTTTCTTATTGGAGATTCACAAGAACAAGTACCAATCCTTTTCCATCTTTCAATGGAGACATCGCTTTCCCGATGATAGCCCCTTGCGTTCGTTCTTTATCAGTTGCCTTCATCGCGTAGCCGGGAATGTTTGAAGTTGTTAATAAATCTCCCGGTTTGATTTCTCCACCAGACGCATCAACTTTACAATACACGCGCCCCGCGATTGCAACCATTGTTTTTCCGTTTATCATTCCATCTTGCTGAAGCGTGATTCCGGGATTGATTCCACCCGCGCCGCTAACAATTCCCGCCACGCGGCTATCGTATGCTTCTGAACTAACTTTAAGATTCCCCGGATGTTGTTCATCAATAACCATCAATGTTCCTGCTTCGATTTCGTTTTCGAGTTCAGTGACTTCAAACGGTTCAGCAAGGTCGCTTCCGCCGTTGATTTGGAGAACATTCATTTCGACTTTTCCTTCGACGTCGAGTTTTGATGTTGGATTTCCTGTTCCGATTCCGACATTCCCTTCACCTGTAATCGTCATAAAATCACCGGTTGGGCTGTAATAGAAATTCAGCCGGGCATCTTTGCTTGCAGCGTTGGGAAGTCCGGCAATCGTCCAGTAGTTCGTTGTGTTTTTATGTTGAAAGTTCAATCGGGAATAATCCGATTCATTTTCCATCAACACTAACTGAGGTGAATTGATGGTGCTGTTTGTGTTGATGTTTACACCTTGTGAAACTCCACTAAACAATCCAACCAATCCGCTTCCTGTTGTTGAGATTTCGATTGCAGGATTTGTGTTGCTTGGATTATCAACGGCAAACTTTCCCGCGCTTGCAGTACCGTTGTGATAACTGAAGAATGAATTCCCTGAGCCATTCGTTCGTGTGAACAAGGATGGATACGTATTTGACGCGTTGCTAATTTCAAACCAGCCGCCGTGTCCTGCACCGGTTTGTAATCCATAAACAGTAGCGCCCGTTCCATTTGTTTCCACTCGAAGTGTCGATGCGGTGTTATTGACATAAGAGTTTTCAAAAAATCCTGCAGAACCGACATTCAAATGAACAGCATGGAGAGCACTTCCTGTACTTGATGCATTTGCTTGTGCTTTGATGACATCACCCGCTCCGAAATTATACGCGTTGATTGCTTCGCCGGTTCCTAATGTAGAAACCCGCAACGCAGGACTGTTGTTGTTTGAATTATCGTTACTGAACGCTCCACCGCTTCCAGTTAAACCTGTGGCAACGCCTGTAACACCATCGCCGTCTCCGTCGTTTTGTCCTTGAATTGCGACGCCATGTCCATACGTTTTTCCAAATACGGCAGGTAAATATCCTTCTGTATTTGTAGAGACGAAGGCAGAATTGAAACCTGGTCCGGTATTCATTATCATAAATGCAAATGTATCTGCCGCGACTGTATCAGCAAACGGGAGTGTAAAACTTCCACCTCCGGAACTTGACGGTGTACTCCAGACGGCATTCGAGCCGTTGAACATCAACGCTTGACCGGAAGCCGCGCCGCTTGTATTAATCTTCGATAATGTAATCGCAGAGTTTGCAATTGTCGGATTCGGATAGGAACCTGTTAAATCTCCGCCTGCTGTTCCTGTCGGAGATGCTTGTGTTGCATAGAGGGAAGTATCAGCGCGAAGAGAATAGGGAGAACTTGTAAACTCTGAACGGGGAAATGTTATCGGTGATGAAATTCCCGGACCGGCGTTCACGGTCATTTCCAAATAATACGTTCTGTCGAAGGGAAGATTCATTGTTGTTACAGAACCAAGTATTGCTTTGAATGTTCCGCGCGCAACTGCTACAGTCAAATGTGTTTCTGTAAATATTGCAGTGCCGCCACTTTGCACATCATACAGATTAAAAAGTATTTCATAACTGCCATCGGTCGCGGGCGCACCGCCTGCGGTTGTAAGCACACCTTGATACGAAATCCGTTTTGGTATTTGCCCCAATGCAAAGAACGAAGCGAGAGCGAAAAAGATTATTTGAAAAAGAATAACACGTTTCATGTATCGAATCCTTAAATGAAATAGAAAAATGAGTAAAACTCAATACAAGGAAAGAAAAAATCAAGCGCGAATCAACCCCATAAACATGTAGGTTTCTCTTTTTTGAGATTTTTTCAGTTACTTGGAATCGGTAGAGCGCGGAGGAGCTGGAGCGAGGGAGAACGGGAAAATTGGAGTGTTGGAGTGGTGGAGTATTGGATTGCTAATATTTATTCTCCCTTGCACCCTGCGCCCTCGCACCTCCGCTGACGGAAATCAGAAATCAAATTTCTCCACGAAGGGACTTTGCAATAACCTCTCCCTTCGAGTGTACATGAAGTTTCTCATACACATTCTTGATATGAAAGCGTATCGTTTCGATGGAGATATTCATCCGGTCGGCAATCATTTTGTAACTTAAACCATCAACTAAACCGACAACGACTTGCTTTTCTTTATCGGTGAGAGGAGATTCTGTTTTCTGTGGAGATGGTTGAGCGAGAAATTCGTTCGGCGTTCTTCCCGGCGTAAAGAAATCAATTACCTTCCGCGCAATCTGTTTAGACATCGGCGCGCCGCCATCATACACTTCCTTGATTGCTTCTTTGATTTGTTCAAACGGAGTGTTCTTTAACAAATAGCCGGAAGCGCCCGCACACAGCGAATCGAATATACGATGCGGGTCGTTATAGACCGTCAGCATGATGATGTTGATTTCCGGATGCTTTTCTTTTATCATCTTAATTCCATCAATTCCCGACATTCCCGGCAAACCAATGTCCATCAGAATAACATCCGGCAAAGATTCGTCATTCAGGTGCGGCAAAAAATCTTCAACCGATTCTACTGCAACTTCACACAGGAAATCTTTTTGACGATTCAGAAATCGCTGGATTCCCAACCGGATTTCTTCTTCGTCTTCTACAATGGCAACTGAAATCACGTAGTATGATAAAGATTTTTCCATCAAGAAAACACCCCATAAAGATGTGGGTTCATGCTGCATGTAGTAGTAAACCAAAATGTCATTGCGAATCCCGCTTCAGCGGGGTGAAGCAATCTCAGCGTTTTGTTGTTGATACAATGGGCGGGATTGCTTCGTCCTCCGATAAATCGGAGTCCTCGCAATGACAAATGCATATGGTTCGGAATTAAAATCATAAACTATAAGTCTTCAGAGTTACCTTCGTTCCATGTCCCGAATGAATTTCAATCGTTCCCTGAATTCGTTCCGCTCTCATCCGCATATTTCTCAACCCGTGACCGGTTCCGCTTCGTTTTCCTTCCAATCCTTTTCCGTTATCTTCAATCGTCATGATAAATACACTTTCATTATTCATTAGTTTGATTGAAACAGATGTTGCTTCAGAATACTTCACAATATTATTCACTGCTTCTTTGAAGATGAAGTAAATGTTCTGTCGTACATCCACAGAGAGTTTTTTAGTTATGGGTAATCCATGTGTTTGAAAATCCAGAAAGATTTCTTTTGGAGATAGAACAGAGTGTGCAAACTCTTCCATCCGGTCAAGAAGATTACCGATTGTTTCATTGCGCGCATCAATTGACCAAACGATGTCGCTCATCGTTGTAACGAGTTCGCGGCTCATCTCACCGATTTTTCTCAGCGAAATATTCATTTCCTCCTTATCATCAATTGATTGAATGAGTTCGGAATGCACGGAAATTTTCGTCAGTGTTGAACCGACATCATCATGCAAATCGCTCGCGATGCGAACACGCAATCGTTCGATCTCAAGCAAACGAGAGACGCGGTACTTATACATCAAATAAAGAAGTGAAACTGTCGCGACAAAAATCAAAACGATAAACCACCATCGTTGCCAGAATGGAGGGATGATGCTAAGTGTACAAAGGATGGTCACTTCGCTTTCAACTCCACTGCTTGTCATGGCTTTTGTTTGAAATTGATAAAAGCCCGGTTTCAGGTTTGCGTATGTTACTTCCCGTTGGGAAGTCGGTTGATGCCATGAATCTTCAACGCCAAGCAATCGGTAACTGTAACGCATCGTTTGTCCGTGCTTTAAACTTACACTAACATATTCAAATGAAATATTGTTTTGATTGTACGATAACTCTAAGTTGCTTTGTGGGAGTTGTTTTGTTCCGTTGATGATAAGTTGTTTCAGTTGAACGGGGTAACGGGTTGTGTCAAGGATTTCTTTTGTTCCGTCATAGAAAAATATTCCTTCTTGTTTAACAGCCCAAAGATACGAGTTGCGCGTAAAACCACATCCGTAAATCTGACTTCCCACCAAATCGCCGTACGAACCGATGGAAGGAGAATTATCTAACGACATGAATTGCATTCCTGAATGTGTTCCGAACCAAATTCGATTCGGTTCGTTTTGGGCAAATCCCCAAACTGCATTGCTCAGCAATCGGTCTTTCGATGTAATTATTTTTTTGACAGAAATTGTTTTGTTGGATTGATTGTATTTCAGAATTCCTATTCCTCCAAAACGTGTTCCAATCCAAATATTGCCGAAGTCATCATCATAAATTGTCCTGATAAAATTATCAGGAAGACCGTTATTGGTGGTAAATGTTTTTATTGAGTCATGTTCAAACAGTGAGGAAGGAATAACTCCAAGCCCCGAACTGTAATCTCCCAGCCAAACATTTCCCTTGCTGTCTTCCAATAATGCACGGATGGAATTATTCGGAAGTCCGTCCTGCGGAGTAAATATTTTTTTCAGTTGATTTGTTCCCGGTTCGATGACTGCTACGCCGAGATGATGATAACTGCACCAAAGCAATCCTTGCTTGTCAATGAGTGTTGCAAGCGGAATTGCGCTTGGAAAAATCCCTCCGGCAGAAAGTGAATTCATTAAGCGTAAAGATACTTTGGTTTGATTTGAATAATTGATTGAATACCATTCAATATCTCCGTTAGAAAATGTAACCCAGAGTTGGTTGTGTTTATCAATAAGAACTGAAGTGAGATAACGGGAATCGCTTGTATTTGAAAATGGATGAAACGTGCTTTGCCAAATTTGCTGATTGTTAAATCGGAACTCCCAGATTCCTTTCTTAGCAACGACCCACAAATGATTAAACGAATCAACTGCTGCAGTCTGGTTGTTAGAAATTAGTTCGATGCCGTGCAACGGAAAGAACGATATCGAGCGGTCAACGATTCGTGTAATCCCTTTACTGTACGTTCCGAACCACAGTTCGTTTTCATTGTCTCTGAGAGCCGCAGTCATAAAATTTTCAGGTAAACCCTGTTCTTTTGTGTAAAGTATCGGGACTCCTGTTTGCAGTTCATCTCTCCGAATTTTTAAAAGACATTGAGCTGCTCCGAGCCAGAGATATTGTTCTTCATCAACAAGAATAAATTGAATGGGACCTAAGCCGAAATTCCTTCGACACGTGATTTGATTATTTTTGATTTCAAAAAAACTTCCATCGGTTGCGGCTACCCAAAGATTGTTGTCATCGGTTGCAACGCATCTGATGAACGATTCGTCCGGAAGGGATAAAACAACTTTTTGTAGAATTTCACATGCAGGAGAAATGAGGAACATCGTATCTTCGCCCGAAACCCAAAGTTGCCCGTTCTCCAATTCGATGATATTTCCAAAACTATGTTCCGGAATACCGGAAGTGATGGAAGCGAATTCGACGTTGTCATAGCAGAGTAATGCAGAATCGGACGAACACCAGATTTTTCCTTTGCTATCTTCATACACGGAGTTGACACTATTTGCCCGTTGGCTTTCTCCAAGTTTGATTGTTTGAAATTTTCCATTTTTCCATTTACTGATACCTCCTCCGTTAGTGGCAACAAGTATTGTCCCCGGCGATGACTTGCTTTCAATAATTTTGTTCATCGTGTTAAATGCTAATCCTTCATTCACAGAATAATTCGTGAACGTTGTTCCATCAAACAGACTTATGCCTTCGCTTGTGCCGATCCAAAGATAGCCACGTGAATCCTGAAACAACACGCCAACCTGGTTTGAAGGAAGTCCGTCTTGAATGGTGAAGGATTGGAAGGGGAGGACTTGGGCTTGAAGCGATGTTGAGAGGAACATCGCTATGGAAAGGAGGAACAATTTTTTAATAACCAAGGGGGATAATCCTAAACAAAGTCCAAGATGAATATTGGAGATGATTGACTACAAAACTTTTCATGGGTGTCTGAGAGCGTGGGAGCGAGATAACAAGTTCACTGTAGCCTTGATTTGATTTCCTTTTCAATGAAGATCTTTGGGTTCCAACCATCGACGAGTTGGTCAACAAAGAATGTGTCCGTAAAACCCAGTGCAAAGTCAGTTGCTATCCCAGTTATGCCTCCGAGAACAGTTCCGGCAGGTCCAATCATTGATCCGATCGCTGTGCCGGTTGCGGTGAAGACACCAAGTTTCAAAAGCTTGTAAAGAGTTTTGTTCGACAGTTTGTCTTCAACAGCACGACAATAAGCCCTTAGGACTTCAATTTCACCTTCTTTAGATGGAAGCGTTTTGAGCCACTGTCGGAATTCCTGGAGGTGCTTTGAGTCTCGAATTTCAAGCACACTTTTAAGGCCTAAGCGTCCCGAAGAAACGAGTTCCTGAACGTCCGGCACATCCTCGAATTGAAGGATGTTGTCAATAATTTTGACTTGATGCTTGAAACGTGGCTCGACAACAACTCTGTTTTGGAGGACACGATATGCAAGTTCTTTAGAAACCGTGTCGGTACATTTGCTCATTACCATAGAGAGATAGAGCATATTGAAGTGAGTGAGGTCTCGAAAGTTGATTTCTTTGTTACCTATGAAATCACCACGCTCCGGAATATCATCCTGTGCAAAGCCAAGTTGCTTACCCAATTCCGATCTTATGTCGGCATTTGCAAGCCGGACACCCTCATGAAAAATCTTGTCACCGGGTAAGACCTTACTGTTTCTGGAGACGAGACGGGACAACAAGCGTCGGTCATCTCGTTTAAGATTTGTCTGCTCTCTAAGAGCAAGTTCTGCGCTTTCAAATGGATCTGACCAAGCTACACCAACACCCAGAAGCCGATGCATACCGGGGGGTGATGAGAATCCGAGTGAGCGAACTTTGTCGGCAGTCAGATAACTCACAACACCCGGACAGAAGGCGAAGTGTATCACATCATTTTCAAGGAGCGTACAAATAGTTTTGAATCCAAACAACTCGATTAACAATGGCAACTCAAGATTGATGCCATTGACGTTTAAAACAAGTTGGTCTGAAAACAACAGTGCTTCAGCCAATTGTCCCGTTACTGTTTGGAGTCGGGAAAGCCGTGAAGCTCTATCCTCTGGTCTCTCTGGTGATCGAGGCTTGGCAACATCCAAGAGGGTGGTAAAATAGAGGCGTTCAAGTTCTTTCGTTTTCTTCTTCATTTAGACTTCTCAGCGTTGCATAGCACATAACTATTGTAAGTACACAGTCCAACATACGTCCATCCACCCAATTCCGGTTGATATACACAGTCTTGTCGCAAACTTAACTTGGACAGCGTTTATCCCGAGGGGATGCTTTCGACATTTTTTTTCCAAAAAAAGTTGGACAACGCACTTCGAGGGAGTTTAAATTCACTTCAAAGGAAAGATAACCGGCCTCAAAGGAAGGATACCCGACCTCAAAGGAAGGATACCCGACCTCAAAGGAAGGATACCCGACCTCAAAGGAAGGATACCCGACCTCAAAGGAAGGATACCCGACCTCAAAGGTAAGATAACACACCTTTTGGGAGAGCGAGTCTACCTCAGAGGTGGAAATTTGCTTGTTTTCAACACTTTTTGATTGTATTACAGAATGTGGAGGCATTGTATTGTATTACATATTCTTCTTGCCGGATCTGTTTTATTATTGTAAATCGCTGCCGTTTTTTTCCTTGTAACCAAACAATCCGAAGAGAGCGAATAAAGCGTACAGTCCGTAGAGCGCCGGCGAGTCGAGTGTGGAGCCGAGAGTTCCCAGTAAGCCCAACAGCCGCATGAAGCCAAGCATGTGCAGTTTCATTCTTGTTTCCTTTCGAGTGGATTTATGAATATTATCCGGTTATCAATTATGCATGATTAATGGTCATACTCAATTACAATTGTTTATTTTATGTAAACATTGGTTTGTTTCCGCAGTGTACAAACTCATTCCATAACTATCAAAGAAAAAAAGAAGTATTTGAAAATTATTGTGGATTAAACTGCAACAAACTCCGCAAATGATTGAGATTCAGGAATTGCAAATTATCTTCCATCATTCCTTCTATGTGCAGTTGTATTGCTTCATGCATATTCTTTTCCGTTTCTTCTCTTGTTGTACCTGTTGCTACACATCCCGGCAAGTCAGGGGAGTAAGCAGAAAAATTGTTCTCAGCCTTTTCTATAACAATACGATAATGTCGCATGGCTATTTAGTTAATCATTTTTTATTTGAATAGAGATGCCGTACTGTACAAAATCATTCCTAACAATCAAACAAAAAACAAGAAATGTTTCAACAGCATTTGACACTAGGCATTATCAACCCAGTTCTCAATCATCAACCCATGTACTCTACTAAATTCTCGAACGTTGTTTGTTACAAGAATAACTTGCAACGCTTTTGCATGAGCCGCAATGAGCATATCCATAGAGCCTATGGGCGTGCCTCTTTTTTCTAATGCTGCTCGTACTATGCCGTATTCTCGTGCCGCAGATTCATCATAACGGAAAATTTCGAACCCTGATATGAATTCAAAAAGTGTAATCCGATTTCGCTGGGGGTTTGAACTTTTCTCGACACCATATTCCAATTCGCTCAGCGTGATAGAGGAAATTCCAATATCGTGAACATTAACTCGGGATAATCTCTCAAGTACCTCTTTCGGTTTCTTCTTGATGATATAGATGCATGTGTTGGTATCGAGTATGTATTTCATTCAAGCGGTTCCCTCGTTTGGAGTGGCGGCTGTTCACGTGTATTCATAAAGTCATCTGTGAAATTATTGAGGCTGTTCAAGAGTGTAGCCGTTTTTTTGTTTCGAGGAACAAGCATAATCACGTCGTCTATTTTGCTGAGATAGACTTCATCATCGTTGATATGAAATTCTTCGGGTAATGTTACTGTTTGCGTTGTCCCGATTGTTGTAAGTTTGATTTCTGCTATCATTGTATTTCTCATTGTTCATTGATTGTGTGTAAGATAATTGATATTCGATTAATAGGCAATATCCCTGCTCTTCAAAAATCAATGATTGTTTTCCTACTCACTTTTCCTTATCATTATTTGAAATGGAAACAGTGAACAAACATAATCTCGGTCTCGAACTCGACACTTCGCTTGTGCGGAAGTTGTTAGTTGATTTTATAAAAGATGAAATACACAACGCAGGATTTACGAAAGGAGTAGTCGGTCTATCGGGCGGAGTTGATTCCGCAGTCGTGATGACACTTGCAACAGAAGCGCTTGGCAAGGAAAATGTCCGGGCTGTTCTGATGCCTTATCGAACCAGCAGTAAGGCAAGTGTTGATGATGCACAAACATTGGTTCATCAACTTGCCATTCCTTCTGAAATTGTTGAGATCACTCCGATGGTTGAAGCGTATCTGCAGAAGTATCCTGAAAGCGACAACGTACGAAAAGGAAATCTCATGGCGCGCCAGAGGATGATTGTGTTGTACGATATTTCTGCACGGGAGAACGCGCTTGTCATCGGGACAAGCAATAAAACAGAAACTCTTCTCGGGTACGGAACATTGTTCGGCGATACTGCGTGTGCAATTAATCCGATTGGTGATTTGTACAAAACTCAAATCTGGCAACTTGCAAAAGCAATCGGAGTTCCTCAACAAATCATTGACAAAAAACCATCGGCGGATTTGTGGGAAGGACAAACCGACGAAGGTGAGTTAGGTTTCTCGTACAAGCAAGTTGATGAATTGCTCTATCATTTGGTTGATGAGCGACGTAGTGATGAGGAATTGCTCGAACTTGGTTTCGAGAAATATTTCATCGAAAAAGTAAAACGATTAATTCAACGGAATGAATTCAAACGACGACCGCCCGTTGTAGCAAAGATTTCCAATCGTACTATCAATGTTGATTTCCGATATGCGAGGGATTGGGGAATCTAACTTCAATGTCAATCCGAACGAAGTGAGGAATCCCCTTTTTTGTGGTTGTGTCCTTTATTCAACCAATGAGATTCTTCACCCCGATACCCGCCTGCCGGACGGGCAGGAATTGGGGATTCAGAATGATAGAGTGTTGAGAGGGTGAAGGTGAGCGGAATTCTCTACATCGTCAGCACACCAATCGGAAACCTTGAAGACATTTCTCTTCGTGCAATAAAAATTCTTTCCTCTGTTGACTTCATCGCTGCAGAAGACACACGCAAAACCAAAATCCTCCTCGACCATTACGACATTCACAAACCGCTCATCAGTTATTACAGTTACAACGAAGAGAGACGCGTTCCTGAACTCGTCGCCAAATTGAAAGAAGGAAGAACCATCGCGGTGGTTTCAGATGCAGGAACTCCGGGAATTTCCGACCCGGCATATCGTCTTATTAAATCAGCAATTGAAGCGGAAATTCACATTGAAGCAATACCGGGCGCATCGGCAGTTCTTCCTGCGCTCATCACAAGCGGCTTTCCGATTCAACATTTTATTTATGAAGGATTTCTTCCGGTGAAGAAAGGAAGAAAGACGTTACTTGAACAACTCAAACAGGAAAACGAAACGATTGTTTTGTATGAATCTCCGTATCGGTTGTTGAGAACCTTACGTGATATTAAAGCAGTGTTAGGCAACCGACGTGTCTGTGTCAGTCGCGAGTTAACGAAAAAATTTGAGGAAACAGTTCGCGGGAATATTGATGAAGTAATCAGGTATTTTGAAACACATACATTGAAAGGTGAATTTGTTCTCGTAATATCAAATGAAGGGAACAGCAAATAAGTTTCAAACAACTCAGACTTCTTTCTAACTGTTTTTATTGTGGTGCGCAATGCTCTCTCAAGTAATTTGTAGTTTAACATCGTTCTGAAATCTGGTACTCTTTGTCAGGGTCTCATCTTTTTGTATTTTATATTTGGTGATGATTGAAGTAAAGAAGAACAAAACAGTTGTTGTGGGAATGAGCGGAGGAGTGGATTCCTCGGTAGCGGCGGCATTGATGCTTGAAAAAGGATACAATGTCATCGGAATAACGATGAAAACCTACAATTTTGATGAGGTCGGAGGAAACATCGGCAACGAGACAAGTTGTTGCGGGCTTGATGCGTTCAATGATGCACGCATCGTAGCCGTGAAATTGGGGATTCCACACTACGTTGTTGATTTTACAAAACAATTCGGTAGAGATGTCATTGATAATTTTGTAGATGAATATTTACAGGGACGAACTCCAAATCCGTGCATCATTTGTAATCGAAAAATTAAGTGGGGCGAACTGATTACCAAAGCAGAATCGCTCGGTGCAAGTTGTATTGCTACAGGACATTATGCCCGTGTTTGGTTTGATGAAAAAACAATGCGATACAATATTTCCCGTCCGTTTGATTCAAACAAAGACCAGACATACGCGCTATGGGGATTGACACAGGAAGCATTGAGTAAAACGATTTTCCCGATTGGTGAATTGACGAAGCCGGAAGTCCGTGAACTTGCAGTAAAGTATGGTTTAAAAACTGCCAACAAAGATGAAAGTTTTGAAATCTGTTTTGTGGCTGATAATGATTACCGTCGTTTTATCAAAGAACGTGTGCCTGATATTGATTCGCAAGTTGATGGTGGTGCGATTGTCTTCGATGGAAAAGAAGTAGGGAAACACCGGGGATTTCCTTATTACACGATTGGTCAGCGTAGCGGACTTGGAGCGTATGGCGAACGCGTATTCGTCACTGATATTGATGCACAATCAAACACAATTACTATCGGGCGAAAGGACGATTTACTCCGTAGAGAACTTATTGCCAATGATGTAAATTTCATTTCGATTGAATCACTGAATGAACCGATGAACATTAAAGCATCGGTTCGTTACAAAGATGTCGCAACTCCCGCTACGGTATATCCTGAAGCAGATGGAAAGATTCGTGTAGTGTTTGATGTGCCAAAACGAGCGATTACTCCCGGGCAATCTGTAGTGTTGTATGATGGAGAAAGATTGTTAGGGGGCGGAGTGATTGAGAAAGTAATCAAATAAAATTTGGAGATTACAAAATGGAAAAATCAACAAAATCTGAGGTAATAGTTCCTGAAATAGTGGAGCGAAGAATATTGTGGATACGTGGGCTGAAAGTCATGCTTGATTCGCATCTTGCTGAGTTGTATGGAGTTCCGACGAAACGTCTCAATGAACAAGTGAGTAGAAATCGAAGGAGGTTTCCTGATGATTTTATGTTTCAACTTACGGGGGATGAGTATGAATCTTTAAGGTCGCAATTTGCGACCTTAAAGACAGGACGAGGTACTCACAGAAAATACCTCCCATATGTATTCACAGAACAAGGAGTTGCAATGCTTTCATCTGTATTGAACAGTGAAAGAGCAATCTTGGTGAATATTGAAATCATGCGTGCTTTTGTGAGATTGCGGGAAATTTTAAGTACACATAAAGATTTAGCACGAAAGTTAGAGGAATTAGAAAATAAATATGATTCCCAATTTCAAATTGTATTTCAGGCGATGAAAAAACTTATGGCACCACCCGACCCGCCTAAACGACGAATTGGATTTGTGGTAGAGGAACCAAAGGCGTTTTACAAAGTTTCAAAGAAGAAATCAGCATCGAAATAAGCGGATTGAATTCAGAGTTGAGAATTTATTCACTGCTCTGCGCTACTATCTTTAACAAGGAATGTTCAAACCAAAACTCTTAACTACTCTTAAACATTACACAGCCCAACAATTTACAGCCGACCTTACTGCCGGAGTAATTGTCGGAATTGTTGCCTTGCCGTTGGCGATTGCATTCGCCATTGCATCGGGAGTATCTCCTGAGAAGGGATTGTTCACTGCAATTATCGCGGGATTTTTGATTTCCGCCTTAGGTGGAAGTCGTGTACAGATTGGCGGACCAACGGGCGCGTTTGTTGTTATCGTGTATGGAATTGTCCAATCGTACGGAGTGAACGGACTCATCATAGCTTCAATGATGGCGGGAATTATTCTCGTCATTATGGGAATTGCAAAATTTGGTTCAGCGATTAAGTTTATTCCTCATCCTGTTGTCGTCGGGTTCACGAGTGGAATTGCGTTAATCATCTTTTCATCGCAAGTGAAAGATTTTTTCGGTTTGCAAATGGGTCCGGTTCCGGCAGACTTCATCGAAAAGTGGATTGCGTTTGCTCAGAATTTTTCCAACGTCAATTATTATTCATTGGTAATTGCGCTCGGTTCAGTTCTCATCATCATGTATTGGCAGAAGGTTGTTCACAAAATTCCGGGTTCGTTAGTTGCGCTTGTGCTTTCAACCGTTGCAGTTCATTTGTTTCAACTTCCTGTTGAAACGATTGAAAGTAGGTTTGGAGAGATTCCTTCGATGTTGCCCGCGCCGGAAATTCCTTCAGTATCATTTTCGACATTGAAGAACTTAATTCAACCCGCAACAACTATTGCGTTACTTGCCGGGATTGAATCGCTCCTGAGCGCCGTTGTCGCCGACGGTATGATTGGAGGAAAGCATCGCTCGAACATGGAATTGATTGCACAGGGAATTGCCAACATCGTGACACCATTGTTTGGTGGAATTCCGGCAACAGGCGCAATTGCCCGGACAGCAACGAACATTAAAAACGGTGGGCGCACTCCTGTAGCGGGAATGGTTCATGCCGTTGTCTTGTTGTTGATAATGTTATTCTTCGGACAGTGGGCGAAGTTGATTCCGCTTGCGAGTCTCGCGGCAGTGCTTGTTGTAGTTTCATACAACATGAGCGAGTGGCGTTCATTCAAATCGTTGCTGAAAAGTCCGAGAAGCGATGTTATTGTTTTACTGACAACATTCGGATTGACCGTAATTTTTGACTTGACGGTTGCGATTGAGGTCGGTTTAGTTCTGTCTGCGTTTTTATTCATGCGACGAATGGCGATGGTTTCAAACGTGGGAGTTGTCACACGGGAATTTATTGACGAAGAAGAGAAGGACGACCCGAATGCGCTCGATAAGCGTATCGTTCCTGAAGGAGTGGAAGTATATGAAATCAACGGACCGTTCTTTTTTGGAGCGGCATATAAGTTTGAAGAAGCGATGACGATTCTTGAAAACAAACCAAAAGTTCGCATCATCCGAATGCGAAATGTTCCTGCAATTGATTCAACAGGAATGAATGTATTGAAGAAAGTTTATGACACATGTAAAAAACAAGGAATTGTCTTTTTAATTGCCGATATTCATGCGCAACCGTTGTTTGCACTTGAACAATCAGGAATGTTACGGGAGGTCGGAGAGAAGAGTCTCTTCGGAAATATTGATGATGCCTTAAATCATGCAAGGGAAATAATAGGTTTACCAAAGGAAGGACGCACGGCGCCGTTTGTGCCGACAGTAGAAAGAGAAAAAAATAAATGAAAATAGATTCAGTAGAAATCAGCAAGCCGATGTTATCGTTGTTGGAAAAACATGGAATTGTCGAACCGACAACCATCCAGAAAGAAATTATTCCCGCAATCGTACAAGGCAGGGATGTGCTTGCGCAATCGGAGACGGGCTCGGGGAAAACGTTGAGTTTTGCAATACCCATCATCGAGGATACAAAAAAGAGTGATGGTTTAACTGCACTCATTCTTGTACCGACAAGAGAATTGTGTGTACAGGTCGCGGGAGAGTTTATCAAATACTCGGACGGCAAACACCTGAGTGTAGCCACAGTGTACGGAGGCGTTTCGATAAGCAATCAAACAAAAAAGATGAAGAAGGTCAACATTATCGTGGCTACGCCGGGGCGATTGATTGATTTACTCGGAAGAAATGCGGTGAACCTTGAAGTCATTAAATATCTTGTGCTTGATGAAGCAGACCGGATGTTGGATATGGGTTTCATCAAAGATATCGAACGGATTCTGAAACATATTCCGGAGAAAAAGCAGACGCTTTTGTTCAGTGCAACCGTTTCAAAAGAGATTGCACAACTTAGCCAGAAGTATTTGGATAACCCGGTGTATGTAACACTTGAATCGAAAGTGAAGCCGGAGTTTCTTCAGCAAACGTATTATCAGATAACGCAGGAACAAAAAATTCCCCTGTTGGTTCAGTTGCTCAAACAGGAACGAGATTTGGCGTTAGTGTTTTGCAACAGGAAACACATCACGGCAAAACTTGCCAAGAAACTTTCATCGCAAGGTGTGAATGCAAAATGTTTACATGGCGATATGTCTCAGCCTCAGAGAGAGAAAGTCACTGCCGATTTCCGGAACAAAAAAATCAATATTCTTATTGCGACCGATGTTGCCGCGCGCGGGCTTCACATCGAAGACATTACCCATGTCTATAATTTTGAAATACCACGCGATGTTGAATCGTACACGCATCGTGTAGGAAGAACGGCGCGGGCAGGGAAGAAAGGTGAAGCGGTTTCATTTGTTGCGACAGATGAAGAGAAGAAATTTTTCAAACAGATTTTATTCACTTACAGTGGTAGTATTACGCTGAAACGAATAGATGGTTTGGAAATTCCTCAACAAGTTCAGGAAGTTGCTCAACCAAAAACGCAACAACCGTCTGCTCAAAAGAGACAACGACCGGAACCCCGACAGGATAAAAGAAGAGAGCCCAAACGCCCGCATCAAAAACCTGACAAAGAATATAAACGGAGGGAATCCGGAAGCAAGGAACGAAACGCGTCTCAACGTGATGGCAGGAAACCTTCGCAGAAAGATTTCAGAAGAGAACCGCGAACAGAAACTAGACCGAAGGAAAGTAAAATCTGGTTTGGAAAAAGAGAAGAACCATCCTCCTCCAATAGGTATTACAAACAACAATCAAGCAGTTCATCGGGCAAAAGCAACGATGGACGATACAAACGTGAAGGATATTCTCCAAGAGACAGAAATACGCCCAGGAGAGACTTCAACCAGCCACCAAGAAAACGGTCGAACTTCAGACAAGAAACATATCAAGCCGGACCGGAAAATCTTCCTCCATCGCCAGACGATAAAAAGAAAAAACGGAACTGGAAGGAGATGTGGGAACGATTGATTGGGGAATAGGATTTGAGTATTTCCATTCATTCAGTTAGATTAGAACAGATTATCAGGAACAATCTATGAATGCATATCATACGACAGCAGCAATTTCTCAAGACGGAACGTTGGAATTAAAAGCGTTGCCTTTTCCGAAAGGAGAAGTAGTAGAAGTGATTGTGCTTCCGAAGCAAATTACTGCAGAGTCGAAAAGTAAATACCCTTTACAGGGTACTCCTTACGAATACAATGATCCATTTGAGCCAGTTGCAGCAGAAGATTGGGAAGCACTACAGTGATACTCCTTGATACTCACATTTGGGTTTGGTGGGTACAAAAAGATTCACGGCTCTCAAATCGCCAAATCGAGATAATTTTTAAAAACGAAAAAGGTGGATTGGGCGTAAGTGTTTTTTCAATCTGGGAGGTTGCGAAACTCATAGAACGTAAAAAAATAATGTTCAAAAAACCGATTGAGGAATGGATTGATATAGCCTTACGGTATCCGGGAATTACACTTATTGATTTGAATCCGCAAATTGCAATCGAATCAACTCGACTTCCAGGGAATTTTCATCGAGACCCTGCAGACCAAATTATAGTTGCTACTTCGCGCTTATTGGATATTCCAATCTTAACTTCTGATAAAAAGATTTTCAACTATCCGCATGTAAAACTTGTTCAATAATTCTTTTCCATGGCTGAATCCTTCATTTCCCCAAAACTCCGACAACTCCAAGAACTGAAACAACAAGCGCAACTTGGCGGCGGCGAAGCGCGCATTGAAGCGCAACACAAAAAAGGAAAACTTACAGCACGTGAACGGCTTGACATTCTTCTCGACGATGGAAGTTTCGAAGAGATTGATGCACTTGTCGAGCATCGTTGCAGAGATTTTGGGTTGGAGAAGGAACAATATTTAGGCGATGGAGTTGTTACCGGAACGGGAACGATTGACGGACGGCTTGTTTTTGTGTTCAGTCAGGATTTTACTGTGTTTGGCGGTTCGCTCTCCGAGGCGCACGCTGAGAAGATTTGCAAAATCATGGACATGGCGCTGAAAGTAGGTGCGCCGGTGATTGGTTTGAACGATTCCGGCGGAGCGAGAATTCAGGAAGGAGTTGTCAGTCTCGGAGGATATGCAGATATTTTCTTACGCAACACGCTTGTCTCCGGAGTCATTCCTCAAATCTCTGCTGTGATGGGACCGTGCGCGGGCGGAGCGGTATATTCTCCTGCAATCACCGATTTCATTTTCATGGTGAAAAATACAAGTTACATGTTCGTTACGGGACCGAATGTTGTTAAGACCGTGACACATGAAGACGTTTCGTTTGAAGATTTGGGCGGCGCACTTACTCATGCAACAAAATCCGGTGTTGCACACTTTGCATGTGAAAATGAAATAGAATGTCTTCAGGGAGTTCGGAAACTTTTCAGTTTTATTCCATCAAACAATATGGATGAAGCCCCGTTTGTTCAATCAAACGATGATGCAAACAGGAGAGATGAACGATTGAACACGCTCGTCCCTGAAAATCCAAACAAGCCGTACGACATGAAGGATGTCATCAAACTCATTGTTGATGATGGAGATTTCTTTGAAGTGCATGAACTCTACGCTGCAAATATTCTTGTTGGATTTGCGCGGCTTGGAGGACGTTCGGTCGGGATTATTGCCAACCAACCATCGGTGCTTGCAGGTGTGCTTGATATTGATTCCTCAATCAAAGGTGCGCGGTTCGTTCGCTTTTGTGATGCGTTCAATATTCCATTGCTTGTGTTTGAAGATGTTCCCGGATTTCTTCCCGGAACCGACCAGGAATGGCGTGGTATCATCAAACATGGAGCGAAACTTCTTTATGCGTTCAGCGAGGCAACTGTTCCGAAAGTAACAGTCATTACTCGCAAGGCATACGGTGGCGCGTATGACGTGATGAATTCGAAACACATTCGTGGTGATTTCAATTTCGCATGGCCTTCGGCTGAAATAGCAGTGATGGGACCGAAAGGCGCGGTCGAAATCATTTTCAAAAAAGAGATTGAAAAAGCGGATGACAAAGAAAAAGCGCTCAACGAAAAAGTGGAGGAATACAGGCAGAAATTTGCAAGTCCGTACATTGCCGCCGCTCGCGGTTATGTGGATGATGTTATTGAGCCGAGCGAAACCCGCCCGAAATTGATTCGCGCTTTTCAGATTTTGGATTCGAAGGTTGATAGTAATCCGAAGAAGAAGCACGGGAATATTCCGCTTTGATGATTGGATGGACTCTGTCCGCGATGGAATCAATTATTGTGATGATATGATTGGCAAATCAAAAAATATTTCGTTACTATGGTATCGAAATATTGATTAAATAATAATAATGGTATAAATATGAAACAATTCATTTCTGGTTTAATCATTTCTTTTGTTCTTTTATTTATTATCGGATGCGATAAATCCGATGACTCTACTTCCGCCGAACCTGATCCGGCGAAAGCTCAAGAACGAGTGAATCAGGGAAATCAAATCATGGTTCCACGCTTGGCATTACTTATTAATTCAGGCGGACGGGATACGGCGGCATTAAATATGTCCGCCGCTAATGCACTCTATCGTGAAGCATTAACGCACGACCCGAATAATACTCACGCGCATTTCGGAGTCGCTCTAACAGGCGTCGTTACAGTATTTGCTGACCCGAATTTTTATTCACTGTTAAATTCATCTAACGCTCCCATTACGCCATTTACTAAAAATAATTTATCCAATCTCTTTTCATCAGAATCAGATTATTTTCAACAGGGCAACCGGTTGAAACTTCAGGTTCAGAAGGCGATGATGGATTTAGTAAAACCTGAAAACTTTCTGTTACCGAATAAAAAACTTTTTGGAACGGATACTCCTCACCCACCAAGTTATTATCAAAACCTGATTGAAACAAAATTACTTCCTGTTTTGTCTGATGCCATTATTCATCTACAACGTGTAACGCAAAATCCTAATTTTGCATTCTACATTACTCCGGCACAACTTGGTGGTAACATTTCCGATTCAATTCGAATTGATTTAACAGAAATTTATTTACTGCTTTCTATCGTGCAGATGATAAACTCTGAGGCATCTTTTGCAGTAGCATATAATGTTGATTATGACGCAACAAGTCAGACGACAGTAAGTCAGGCGTGGCAACAGAGTTCCTCGTTTTTATCATTACGGACGAATGGTGCACAAAGAATGAAAGATACTCGTTCCAATTTTATTGGTTGTACGAATAGTATTCAGAGCGGAATACTCTATTTGAAAAATGAGACTTCGCATCCGGGAATAGATCCTATCAGATACCGACCTGAAGATGAGGCAAATTTAATGCAACTCTATGCGGGATTGGATACACTCGAAAAATATTTAAGCGGTCCTATTTCTCTCTACGGAGATTTTGATGATAACAATTCTAAAGAATATCTTACTGTGAACTTTATGAACTTCTTTGATAATGCTATCAGTAATTTGAAAATGAAATTACCAACGTACACGGTAAGTACACAAGCAAGTTCTGGGAAATACTATGCAGTTCTTACATGGCAGGCAAATTCATTCAGCAACTGGATTTTCCCTGATGCTACGTTTAATGGCTTTTTGCCAGGCATGACAGACGCTTCGTTGAAACAAACTTTCGGCGTTACATCTTCAGACTGGCAACAGAGCGTAGTTGTCGGAAATTGAACAAATGAATATTAGTGGCAAACTCCGGATGAGCCTCTATTGGAGGCTCATCGCCACTATCATATTGTTTTTTTCTCATTCAACATTCAGCCAGGATATTCTTGAGTTGTTTGTTACGGGGGATAGTAGATACAGAATGTTGGGTGATTATCCTTTTGTTTTACCCTCTCAAGAAAAGTCGTTTTTTCCTCAGGTGTTGGCTTCACCGACGGTACAATTCGAATACCGGTTCAATAACGTTTATCGCGAAACTCATTCCGACGGAACGGAAACACTGATTGAAAATTATTCAAAAAGCGGAGAGTTGCAAATTCCGCTTGCGAAAAATTCTTTTCAACCAATTATCGGAGTACAAGTGATTTCACAACGTTCTGTTGCAAAGATGTATCAATCTCCCACCGAAGGCGGAAATTATGATGGAACGAACAACCGCGTTTCCTTCAGCTATGCGATGCGATTAAGTAATACGTTTCAATTTAGTGCGATGGTCGGACAATCCTTTGCTAATCCACAACTCCTACGGAATTATGAAAGCACAATTTCAGTGCAAGTGTCTCCCGAAATACGGTTCCATCTAAATGCGGGGAGTGTTTCCTCCTCTCAATCACTCTGGCTGAATGTTACCGATATTAATGGTGTGTTACCGTTAGATTATCAAATGCAAAAAAACGAGGCATCGCTTACGTTTGATTATCCTCTTGGAACATTTATTTTGTCAGGAAAACATGCCAACATTGTTTCTGTTCCTGATGCAAGCAGGGAATGGGAAACGAAATTTATTCCTCAGGGTCGCGTAACGAATTGGTCACTGTTCACATTCATTCCTCTTTCAGAAAAATGGCTTGGAATGACTTCCTATGAGCAAGATGAAATTGAAGGAAGCGGGAGGTTCCTTTCGCGAAATAAACAGTACGGCAATTTTTCAACATTCAATTTTCCAAGCAGCGCATTCCGACTTGGAGCGCGCTATCAATTTTCGGAACAAGGAATGTTCGAAGCAGATATTCATTGGCGAATGCTTTCCGGTACATTGAACGGTTCGCTTGATAGTTGGCCCTTCCTCAGTGTGTTCGATATGCCCTTAGGACTTCGGGAGAATTTTGAAGGAATAGGTTCATTAAAGTTTTGGAAATTTCATGTCAGTAGTTTGTTCCCTTTCTTTGATAACATACAAGCAGGTGTCGGAGTATCAGGATTAATTATGTTTCCTGCGTTGAAAATTCGTTCATGGGAGTCACGCTTTCTGTCGTATGGCGTTCGCGCGTTGCAGGAACGGGAACTTGCAATCCAACAACTCGATGTTTCAATTCTTTCGGCTGGAGTGAAAGGGAAATTGTTTGACATGGAGATACAATACTCCGTGAATCAATTTATTCCGCTAAGAATTATTCGGAACGGCAATGATACAAGAGATGAAAGCGGCTCAACGGGTTCCGGTGGAACATCGTCCTCCGCTTCGACGCAAAGTGATGGTGGGCGGTTTCATCAATTACGTATTACATACCTGTTATAAATCCAAAAAAAGAAAAAGTTCACTTTTCTCAGATTTCGCTTGACTTTAAGTCAACTAAGTGCTATATTTTTCAGTCTAAAAATTGAGATGCCGATGAAACAACGAAAAATATCAGTTCTTTGTTTGGCAATCTTCATGCTTCTCCTCGCGGGGTGCTCAACTGAGCAGGTTAAGCGTTCAGAAGCCAAAACAACACCACAGAAGGAAGAGCCACTTCCTTTTGTTATTGCCGATACGTTATCAAAAAGGGAAATGATAGCGGCAACCGTTTCGCCATTCTATACAACGAATGATTCGAACACGGAAGCGGCGACCATTCAACTGCTGGAGCGCGCTCGAGAGCATTATATGAACGCGCTCGAATCAGGCGAATTAGGAGACACGCAACGTTCTGCCGATGAGTTTGAGTATGCGATTGCCATCCTGAATGAATTATCGTTCTTTCCGAACATTGAAAGCAATCAGGAGTTTACCGATTTAAGTCGTTCGGTTATCGAAGACTACGAAAAGTACATTGCTGAAATTGATGTACTTGGAGGTGAAACGTCTGTCTTTGCTTTGCGGGAGAAACTGAATCAACTTGCCGAGGAAAATGAAAGTCCTGAAAAAGATATTACGAAAGGACTTATCACCACAACCACCATTCCGTTAGTTATCAACGGTCACGTTGAGGAGTATATTCAATATTTTCAAACTCGTGCGAAGAAACATTATGAAAAATGGTTGAGTCGTTCGGGAAAATACTTTCCTATGATGAAAAAGATTTTTGCAGAAGAAGGCGTGCCGGAAGAACTTGTTCACCTTTCAATGGTCGAAAGCGGATTGAATCCGACAGCGCGCTCATGGGCGAAGGCAGTTGGCATCTGGCAATTTATTAAGGGGACAGGCAAGTTGTACGGATTGAAAGGAAACTCGTGGTACGATGAACGGCGCGACTACGAAAAAGCAACTCGTGCCGCCGCAAAACATCTGAAAGATTTATATACTGACTTTGGAGATTGGTATCTTGCTCTTGCCGCATACAATTCCGGCGCGGGGAGAGTAACGCGGGCAATTAAACGAAGCGGTTCGAAAGATTTTTGGAAGATGCGCCCGCACTTGCCGCGGGAAACAAGAAATTACGTTCCACAATACATCGCAGCTACAACGATTGCACTTGACCCTCTTTCGTTCGGGTTTGATGTTCCCTTGATGGACTCTCTCAGTTATGATGTTGTCAATATTTCGGGCTCGATTGATTTAAATACACTTGCACAATGTGCCGAAGCGGATGCGACTGTTATTCGAGAATTGAATCCTGAGTTGTTAAAGTGGTGTACGCCTCCCGGAGTGACCGATTATACGTTGAGAATTCCTTCAGGAACAGCAGGTACGTTCATGAAGAATTATGACCAAATTCCTGAGAGTCAGAAACGCTCATGGCATATTCATAAAGTAAAACGGGGTGAAACGCTTGCACGAATTGCGAAGCGATACGGAATCACTTCCTCAATGATTGCTGAGGCAAACAAAATCCCGCCGAAGAAAAAACTTTCGATTGGTCAGGAGTTGATTGTCCCTGTTCCGCCGATGCGCGGTAGTGCATCAATCGTTTCGAATGAGGATGTTGAGAAACAATTGAGCAAAGCCGCACGACCGAAGAAATCCAACACGGGAAAGAACACTGAAGGGAAATCAAAGTTACAATATCGAGTGAAGAAAGGTGACACACTCGGAAGGATTGCAGAGTTGTACGATGTCCGTGTCAGCGATTTGCGAGTGTGGAATGATTTCGCGTATGGAAAAACTCTTCATATTGATGAACAACTTGATGTGTGGGTGCCGAAAGAAAAAGTTGACAACTATTCCAAAGTAGAATCAGCAACGGAAGAGGAACAGAAAACGCTTCTTGCAGAAAAATCAAAAAATGTTTCTGCTGTGAAGACGGGGAAAGATTGGACGTCAATTACAATTGCAGAGGGGGACAACCTGGGAGCGATTGCGACAAAGTATGGAGTCTCTGTCAAAGATATTCGACAATGGAACGGATTACGGTCGAACAAAATTATTGTAGGACAGAAGTTAGAAATCTACACACCCGAAACGCGACCGATGAGTTCAGCCAAGAAAAATCTTGCACAATCGCCGGACACGACAAAAACGCAAGCGAAGATTTATGTTGTCAAGAAAGGGGATACGCTGAACAGCATCGCCGCCTTATTCGGTGTTTCCGTTCGCGACTTGCAGGAATGGAACAACTTGAAAGACAATAAAATTTTCGTTGGACAGGAATTGAAGATTTATGCTTGATTGTTCAGTGAAGCCGTCTCTTTTGGTTTTATGAAGGTCTTTTGGTAAATTGGCAAGGCATTTCATCAAATGACCCATTTTTACTTTTGCATTTTTTAATTGATTGGAGAGGTGGCCGAGTGGTTGAAGGCGCTAGTCTCGAAAACTAGTGTAGTCGTAAGGCTATCGAGAGTTCGAATCTCTCCCTCTCCGCATAGTGGAGGCATTTCTATATTGACAATCTATGAAAATTCCCTTAGTTGATTTACAAGCCCAACACAAACTCATCAGAACGGAACTCGATTCTGCCATTCGTTCTGTGATTGATAATTCCCAATTCATTCTTGGCAAAGCAGTTTCTGATTTTGAAACTGCATTTGCAAAAGCACACAACGTAAAACATTGCATTGCGGTCGGTTCAGGAACAGATGCCCTCCACCTCGCATTGTGGGCGAACGGAATCGACTCCGGCGATGAAGTGATAACAGTGCCTTATACATTCATTGCTACCGCTGAAGCAATTTCTTTGCTGGGTGCAACGCCGGTTTTTGTTGACATCGAACCGAAAACATATACAATGAATGTCACTGCGCTCGAAAAGGCAATCACTCCGAAAACAAAGGCAATCCTTCCTGTTCATTTGTATGGACAAGCGGCAGATATGAACGCAATCATGGAGATTGCGAAGAAACATAATCTGAATGTCATTGAAGATGCGGCGCAGGCACACCTTGCAACGTATGACGGAAAGTTTGTCGGCGAGTTTGGTAATGCAGCATGTTTCAGTTTTTATCCTGTGAAGAACTTAGGCGCGTTCGGAGAAGCGGGTGCTATCACCACGAACGATGATGTGCTTGCATTGAATATGAAACAGATGCGTGACCACGGACAGGTGAGCAAATACAATCATGAAATGATTGGTCACAATTATCGCATGGATGGAATTCAGGGTGCGGTACTTGGTGTGAAGTTGAACTATTTACAGAAATGGACAGAGCGAAGAAGAGAAATTGCTTCACTTTATCGAACATTCTTACAAAATGTCGGTGATATTATTCTTCCGTTTGAATCTCCAAACGCGTATCATGTTTATCATCTGTTTGTCATTCGAACAAAGAAAAGGGACGCGTTACAAAAATTTTTGGCAGAACATGAAATCGCAACGGCGCTTCATTACTCACGCGGATTGCATGAACAGAAGGCGTACTCATTCATGAAATACAAGCGAGGAGATTTCCCACAAACAGAATCAGCCGCCGATGAATGTATCTCTCTGCCCCTTTATGCAGAGATGACGGATGAACAGGTCGAAATTGTGGCAACAAAAGTAAAAGAATTTTTCAATAAATAATATTTAAGAAACAAACTCACAACGTCATTCCGACGAATGTCGGAATCTATTCTCTTGTGATTTATAGAGCCGAAATAAATTCAGCATAACGTCGTAATATTTAATCTGAAAAGAAAATGAAAATCAGTGTAATCGGAACAGGATATGTCGGACTGGTTGTCGGAACGTGCTTAGCCGAAAGTGGCAATGACGTTCTTTGTGTTGATATAGACATCAAAAAAGTTCGCACGCTTCGCCAGGGAAAAAGTACAATCTTCGAACTTGGTCTCGAAGAATATTTGAAAAAGAATGTCGTTGAGAAACGATTGAAGTTTACTACAAGCATCGCTGAAGGAGTGAAACACTCGGAAGTAATTTTTCTTGCGCTCCCGACTCCGCAATCGGAAGATGGCTCAGCTGACCTGAGACATGTTCTTGATGCCGCAAAAGAAATCGGGAAGAATATCAACGGTTACAAAGTAATTGTTGATAAAAGCACTGTCCCCGTCGGAACTGCTGATAAAGTTCGTGAAGTAATCAGTCAGCAGACAGACCACGAGTTTGATGTTGTTTCCAATCCGGAGTTTCTCAAAGAAGGAAGTGCAGTGAACGATTTCATGAAGCCGGATAGAATTGTCATTGGCTCGCGAAGTCAAAGGGCGATTAAAATAATGCAGGATTTGTTTGCGCCATTTGTTCGCACAGGCAATCCCATCATCATCATGGATGAACGAAGCGCTGAGATGACGAAGTACGCGGCAAACTCATTTCTTGCCACGAAGATTTCCTTCATGAACGAGATTGCCAATCTCTGTGAGAAAGTCGGCGCGGATGTTGATTTTGTTCGCAAAGGAATCGGAACAGACCCCCGCGTCGGCTCTCAGTTCTTGTTTGCAGGTGTTGGTTATGGCGGTTCATGTTTCCCGAAAGATGTTTCTGCACTTGTAAAAACATCCACCGATTACAAATATGATTTTAAAATTCTGAAGGAAGTTCAGGAAGTCAATAAAAATCAACGCAAACGATTCGCCGCGAAAATCATCAAACATTTTAAGGGCAACCTCAAGCGAAAGAAGATCGCCGTTTGGGGACTTGCCTTCAAACCAAACACGGACGATATGCGTGAAGCGCCATCCGTTGCAGTCATTAATGAATTGGTAAAGCATGGCGCAGCTGTTCACGCTCACGACCCGATTGCAATTGAAACTGCAAAACAGTTGCTTGGTAAATCGGTCAAGTTTTTCAAGAATAATTATGACGCGCTTGACGGTGTTGATGCTCTCGTGATTGTCACAGAATGGAATGAATTTCGACGTCCCGATTTCCAACGGATGAAATCGCTGATGAAACACCACGTCATTTTCGATGGTCGAAACATTTACGACCCGGCAATCTTGAATGAAATGGGATTCAAGTATTTCAGTGTCGGGCGAAATAATAAACGATGAAGAACAATCATACGGTCAGTGTTGTAACGGGGGGAGCCGGTTTCCTCGGCTCGCACTTGTGCGATAGATTACTTGCCGAAGGTCATCATGTCATTTGCATTGATAATTTGATTACGGGAGATTCGGCAAACATTGCACATCTCTTTGGCAACGAACGTTTCCGCTTTGTGAAACACGATGTAACGAATTACATCTTCATCGAAGGAGAAGTACATAACGTTCTTCATTTCGCTTCGCCCGCAAGCCCGATTGATTATTTGAAACTCCCGATTCAAACTCTGAAAGTCGGTTCGCTCGGCACACACAAAGCGCTCGGTTTGGCAAAAGCAAAGAACGCAACGTTCCTTCTTGCATCAACATCCGAAGTGTACGGCGACCCGCTCATTCATCCACAGGCAGAATCGTATTGGGGAAATGTTAATCCCATCGGCGTGCGCGGTGTGTACGATGAAGCAAAACGATTTGCCGAAGCAATCACGATGGCATATCATCGCTACCACGGCGTTGACACTCGTATCGTTCGCATCTTCAACACCTACGGAACAAGAATGAGAGTTGAAGATGGGCGTGCTATTCCCGCGTTCATGTCGCAAGCTCTATGCAACGAACCGGTCACTGTGTTCGGAGATGGAAGCCAGACGCGAAGCGTTTGTTACGTTGATGATTTGATTGATGGAATTTTTCGCCTGCTCATGTCTGATGTTATTGAGCCGGTGAACATCGGCAACCCGGATGAAATCCCTATGATTCAACTCGCTGAGGAAATCATTCAACTTGCAAACAGTTCAAGCAAAATCATTTTTAAAGAACTGCCGGAAGATGACCCGAAAGTCCGTCAGCCGGATATTACCAAAGCGAAAGAGATTCTCCGATGGGAACCGAAAGTGCCTCGCGCGGAGGGATTGAAGAAAACTCTGGAGTATTTCAGAGAAAAACTTCATACGTCTTGAACTAAGTGTTTATGATTCGGTTGATGGTTTGTGGTTTGTGGTTTGTGGTTTGTAGTTCTTGGTTTGTCACTTCACCATGTTTAGCCCAACGTGAAAAACATTTTTCCATAAACAACACCAGCGTCATTCCGAACGAATCCCGCTTTAGCCTACGGCTCGTAGAGCGGGATGAAGAATCTGTTCCGTCTGCTATTACAAATACATCTATTTTGTTAACCGACAAACTTACTGATACAGTAAACGAAGAAATCAACTACACTCGCCTTTCTCTCGTCAGTGGCGCATTAGTTGGTTCAATGACCGCGATTCACATTTACCAACAAAATGGTTGGTGGAAGGATAACCGAACCTCGTTTCATTTTCAGGAAGATTTATCATACAGTCTTGGCGTGGATAAGATTGGACATTTTCATGGCGCATCCGCGTTGACGTATGTTATCTCTCAATCGTTGCAATGGTCGAATGTGGATGAAGAGCAATCGCTCTGGTACGGAGCGGGTGGAAGTTTGTTGTTCCAAACATTTCTTGAAGTTGAAGATGGATTTTCCACGTGGGGATTTGACCGCGTAGATTTTGCAATGGATGTTGCCGGAGCCGCCTGGCCCCTCGCTCAACATCATGTTCCGGTGCTCGATAATTTCGATTTGAAATTCAGTTATCTTCCGTCTGATCTACTCAATCGTCCCGGCGGAACAGGTTTTCAAGGTCAACAACATCTCCTCATGGATGATTACGAAGGACAAACATTCTGGCTGACGACGCATTTCAAAACAATCACACCTGAACCGATAAAAAATATTATGCCTGAGTTTCTTTGTCTTGCTGTTGGCTACGGCGCACGAGATATTGTCGGCACGACGAACGAACCGTATCCGGTTTGGTTTCTCGCACTCGATGTTGACATGACGAAAATATTACCGCAAGATGTTCCGTGGATGAAAACACTCAGCGAATCGTTGAACTATTTCCATTTACCGATGCCGGCGGTACGCATTTCTCCTTCTGCGATTTGGTACGGACTTTACTTCTAAGAATAGCTGTGAAGAAATATTTATTTATTGTCATTTGTTATTTGTCATTCGTCATTGGTGTTGATGCGCAGGTGGAGAATGTTCCGGTGAGTAATCCTGTCTATTATTTTTTGAAGCGGATGGAAGTGAAGGGTGTAATCGAAAAGTATCGTGATGCAATTTTACCACTATCTCGAAATCAAGTGGCAATCTTCCTTCAACAATTAATTGATAAGCAATCTTATCTCACGGAAACTGAGAGATTGCAACTGGAGGATTTTATTACTGAATTTCAGTTCGATATTTCTCAAAGTTTTGATAAGTCGTATTCATTGATTGATACAAACGGCGTGCAGTGGATTGAGGGAGAAAGGTTCAACGAAGCCGAAAAGTATTTGTACTCTTACAACGATTCTGTTGTTAATCTCTTTGTTGATGGATTGCTAACATTCGATGCACTGCGAAGTGAAGGGGATGCACTCGGAAAGCAACACTCGGAGTTTCTCCAATTTGGTGGAAGAGTTCGTGGAACAATCTATGACAAACTCGGCTTCTATCTTCAAGTAACGAATGCACAGTTCTGGGGAAGCCGTGATGTCTTGAGAAGGGACAAACAAATCAGTCAGGCATATACACTGGGAATTACCGATGCACAGAACTTTGACTTTGTCGAAGGCTACGCTCGATACGCGAGCGGAATAGTCTCAGCGCAAATTGGACGTGAGCGATTGTTGTGGGGCAACGGCTACGGCGATAAGATGATTCTTTCCGATAATGTACGATTATACGATTTCATTCGTGCGGATATTGAGTACAAATCATTCAAATATACATTTCTTCATGCATGGTTGATGGGACAGAAGACTATGACGACCTTTCATCGCTATGATAATACTTTTTCTGAACCGGTACTTGCAGATAAATATTTCGGTGCGCACCGTTTCGAGTTTGCTTTCTCATCCAAACTTGCACTTGGTTTTCAGGAGATGGTTATTTACAGTAATCGTTCTCCTGACCTTGCGTACTTGAATCCTGTAACATTTATTGAATCAGCACAGCGTTCACGGGAAGAACGAGACAACGTGCTTTGGTCATTCGATGCGAAAACTCACTTCATTAACAATACGGAGATTCATGCATCAATAGTTTTCGACGATATTAATTTTCCGAAGTGGGGAACAAGTTCCGTGCAAAATAAATTTGCCTATCAACTCGGAGCAATGGTTGTTGACCCATTCAATGTTGACAATACTTCACTCGCCATCGAATACACACGTGCCGAGCCATACATCTTCTCTCACAATCGTTCCAGAGATAATGACTATGGAAGTCTCGGCAGAATTATGAGCCACCACATCGGACCGAACTCCGATAGTTGGTTCTTCAAGTTTGATTATCAACCGACGCATCGCCTCTCAACATCACTTCGATTCGAAATGCAGAGAGAAGGCGAAAATGTTTTCGATTCACATGAAATCTTGATTCAAAATGTCGGTGGAAACTTTCTTATTCCACATCGAGATACGGACCCGCAAGAGCAGGAATTTCTGGCTGGCAATCGCATCAACACTTACGTTGGTCAGGCGTTCATCACCTACGAAATTGTAAACGAGGTATTTTTTGATGCACGATATCAGTTCATCAAACGAAATGATTTTTCAAACAATCTCTCCACGCTTGACCGCGATTTTGGCATTGCTCTCCGTGTAGATTTTTAAAATTTCCCCTTTTGGATTTGAGGCGGGCTTTTCCTAATTTTGTACCGCAAAAATTACTTTTGCAACTCAATTCAATCGAAATCATTTCAAACAATATCAAAAGGAACACAAATGGCTCTTTCAGTTGGAAACACAGCCCCCAATTTTACACTCGTTGACACAGACAGAAAAGAACGTTCACTCTCGGAATTTCTCGGAAAGAAAACCGTTCTCGCATTTTTACCCGGCGCATTCACCGGCGTTTGCACAAAAGAAATGTGCACCTTCCGCGATGCCGCCGCAAATCTTTCCACACTCAATGCACAGGTTGTCGGTATCAGCGTTGATTCCCCGTTTGCAAACAAAGCATTCGCCGACGCTAACAAATTAACCTTCCCGATGCTCAGCGATTGGTCACGCGAAACCATCAAACAATATGCAGGTGTGCATGATGATTTTGCAGGACTGAAAGGCTACTCGGCATCGAAGCGCGCTGTGTTTGTGCTTGATGCAAATGGCGTGGTAAAGTACGCTTGGATTTCCGACTCGCCGGGCAACGAACCGCCATACGAAGAAGTGAACAACGCATTAACATCATTCTAATTTTTACAATAAAATTGTAATGCCCCGTCGAAATAGGAATAAGAGTTACACTATATTTATTAGTCATTCTACAAAGGACAGATGGATTGCGCGTCAGATGTCTCGGCTAATTGAGGAGAAGGTGTCGAAATATTACGCTCGAACATTTTTGGATGAGCGTGACATTGCTGGAGGAGAATCTATCAATGACACCATCAAAGAAAACCTCCGTTCGTGTGATGAGTTCTTAATACTTCTGACAAAAAATTCGATTGACAGACCTTGGGTACTCATCGAATTAGGCGGAGCGTGGTTTGGTAACAAGGTAATTGTTCCAATTATAGATAAAATTACCCCAGAAGAAATGCCAGATGTTATCGCTCAAAATAAAGCAATAGAATTAAATGACTTTGATAACTACTTGAAAGAACTTATCTTACGACTAAGAAAACATAAAGGTAATAGGAAATGAATAAAAGAAAACATAGACTCAAGATATTTTTAAGTTATAGCTCGAATGATAAATCGGAAGCGGGTTTTCTTAAACAAATTTTACAACAACGATTTGATGTAGAACTATTTTCATCTGAAATGTTAAGCGCAGGTGAAGATTGGAGAACCCGATTAAAAAATGAACTAAATATTTGTGATTTCTTTATCGTGTTGCTAAGTCCGAATTCGCTCTCCTCTGAATGGCTACTTCAAGAACTAGGTGCTGCTTGGGTTCTTGATAAACACATTATTCCTATTATCACGAAAAAAGAAATTATCAACAGACTACCCTTTGACTTGAATGAATATAAAATGATAACATTCAATGAAATAAAAGGTCCACAATCTTTTGATCGTTATTTTCAGCCCAATAAATCATTGATAGCAGCATAACATTTCGTGAAATTAAAGATTGGAGATAAAGCCCCCGATTTTTCTTTGCCCGATGCTCACGGCAACATCGTCTCCCTGAAAGATTTCAAGGGGAAGAAACTCGTTCTGTATTTTTATCCGAAAGATGATACGCCCGGATGTACGAAGGAATCGTGTTCATTTCGGGATAATCTTGCGCGTGTGAAATCAAAAGGAGCGGAGATTGTCGGCATGAGCGCAGACTCAGTGAAGTCGCACGCGAAGTTTGCCGAGAAATACGAACTGCCGTTCACCTTGCTAAGTGATGAGAACAAAGAAGTCATCAACGCATACGATGTTTGGCAACAGAAATCGTTCATGGGAAAGAAATATATGGGTATCGTGCGAACGACATTCATCATTGATGAAAAAGGAAAGATTGCTCACATCTTTGAAAACGTGAAAGTTGCAAATCATACAGAAGAAGTTTTAGAGTTACTCTGACAAAATTACACGTCATGCTGAACTTGTTTCAGCATCTAACTATCGTGCGATAGTCCCTGAACGTTGTATTTTTTATCAATCAAATATAAAAGGAAAACGAAATGACTGAAACTCATATTCATGTCGGGGACGTAGTTCCCGATTTTACTATTGACGCATTTGACCCGACCGAACACGGATTCGTCGAAATCAAACTGAAAAATATTTTGAAGAAAAAGAAATGGACAATTCTCTTTTTCTATCCGGCAGACTTTACGTTTGTCTGCCCGACCGAATTAGCCGACCTCGGAGCGAAACATGCTGAGTTGAAAAAACTTGGCGTTGAAGTAATCTCCGTCAGCACGGATACGAAATACACACATCTCGGCTGGCATCAATCGGAAGGGATGTTGAAGAACGTGAAGTACCTGATGGGCGCAGACCCGACCGGGAAACTCTCACGCATGTTCGGTGTGTATGAAGAGCCAAGCGGCTTGGCGATGCGCGGAACATTTATCATCTCTCCCGAAGGACGACTCGTCGGTTCGGAAGTAAGTTTTGATAATGTCGGTCGCAACGCTGAAGAGTTGGTGAGAAAAATGAAAGCGCATGTCTATGTTGCCGCGCATCCGGGTGAAGCATGTCCGGCAAAATGGGAAGAGGGAGATAAAACTCTCACTCCCGGCGCTGACCTCGTCGGTAAAGTCTATGATACGTTGAAGAAGTAATGGTCTATCTTACACGTAAAGAATATTTTTGCGCGTCGCACCGTCTGTTCAATCCCAGGTTCAGCGATGAAAAGAACTTGCAGATTTACGGCAAGTGTGCGTATGCAAACGGTCACGGACACAACTACGAACTCGAAGTTACTGTCGTGGGCGAACCTGACCCTGAGACCGGGATGATTCTCGATTTGAAGATTCTTTCCGACATCATCAAAAAGGAAATTACCGACAAGGTTGACCACAGGCATCTCAACATAGATGTGGACTTTTTGCAAGGGATTATCCCAACTGCTGAAAATATTGCCGTTGTGTTTTGGAATATTCTCGCACCGAAAATTCCTATCGGAAAATTATACTCGCTCAAAGTCTATGAAACGCCAAACAACTACGCGGAGTATCGGGGTTGAACGTGAAGAAGAAACAGACGCAAACCGAACAACTCGAATCAACGGTTGAACAATTGCTGAATCTCATCGGTGAGGATTCTGAGCGGGAAGGTCTGCTCAGAACTCCTCATCGGTTTGCAAAGGCGTGGCAGTTCCTCACAAAAGGATACAACGAAGATGTTCGCGCAGTTCTCAACAAAGCCATCTTCAAAGAGAAATATGACGAGATGGTGATTGTGAAGGACATTGATTTCTTCAGCATGTGCGAGCATCATTTGCTTCCGTTTTACGGGAAAGCGCACATCGCCTACATTCCGAACGGAAAGATTGTCGGCTTGAGCAAGATACCGCGGATTGTAGAAATTTTCAGTCGGCGGTTGCAGGTGCAGGAGCGGATGACTCAGCAAATAGCAGAGACATTGTTCGATGCGCTTGAACCGGATGGCGTCGGCGTTGTGATTGAAGCGAAACATTTGTGCATGATGATGCGCGGCGTCGAGAAGCAACACTCCGTTGCAACCACAAGCGCCATGCTCGGTTCTTTCCGTGATGATGAACGTACTCGTTCCGAGTTTCTTCATCTGGTCGGAACGAAACTTATTTAAATTTCGAATTGCGGATTGCCAATTTCGGATTTATGAAAAAAGGAACAAGTCTAATTACTCGTCCTGTTGTTTGGGTGATGGGAGCTTCGCGTGGCATCGGGAAGGAAATTGCCAAACAGTTCGCTTCGATTGGATGCGAAGTCTGCTTATCTTCGAGAACGAAATCGAAACTGTTTCTTGTCGAAAGAGAGATTAGACGGTTGGGCGGACGGGCAAATATCTTTCCCTGCGATATTTCCGAGACTGAACAAATTGTATCCACCGCGAAGAAAATCGAAAAGAAGTTCGGACGGATTGATGTTCTCATCAACAATGCCGGAATTACTTCGTTCAAGAATGTAGCCGATGAATCGCTTGAGATGATTGACGATATTCTTGACATCAATCTCGAAGGACCGATTGTCTGTACAAAAGTTGTTCTCCCGGGAATGATAAAAAGGAAGAGCGGTTGGATTATCAATATCCTTTCGTCGGTTGCGATTAAAACATTCAAAGGTTCCGGTGCATACACAGCGGCGAAAGAAGGATTGTACGGCTTCGCCAAAGTGCTGAGAGAAGAAGTTCGTGAGCACAATATCAAAGTCATTAATATTATTCCCGGCGCAACGGAAACAGAAATGTGGCATCCTAAACTCCGGCAAAAATACGGAGAGCGAATGATGAAGCCGCACGATGTTGCTGAAGCAATTCTCGCCGCGTATCGAATGCCGGAAAGTGTTGTTGCTGAGGATATAGTATTAAGACCAATACTCGGGGACTTGAACGATTGATATGAGATATGAGATTTGAGTTTATGATTTTTGATTTTCTACAATATCGCATATCTCATATCGCACATCGTTTACTTAAATCAACAATTATAAATCATAAATCCTAAATCATGAATAATCAAATCGCAATCGTAACCGGAGCCGGAAAAGGAATCGGCAAAGCAATCGCACTTGCGCTTGCAAAGCAAGGAGCGGATGTTGTCGTGGCTTCTCGTTCTCAAGCAGACATTGATAAGGTTGCAAGAGAGATTGAACAACTTGGAAGAGAATCACTTGCAATCAGATGCGATGTTTCGGTTGAAGAAGATGTTCAGCGATTGGTTGATTCAGCGTTCAAACAATTCGGACGGATTGATATTCTCGTCAACAACGCGGGAATCGGTACGTTTGCCTCCGTTGCTGATTTGAATGTTTCTGACTTCGACAAGATGTGGGGGACGAACATGCGTGGAACGTTTCTCTGTACAAAGGCGGTTCTTCCATACATGAAAGAACAAAAGTCAGGTGAAATCATCAACATCGCATCGCTTGCAGGGAGAAATGCGTTCAAAGGCGGCGCGGGTTATGCCGCAACAAAGTGGGCTATGATTGGTTTCGCTCGATGTTTGATGCTTGACGTCCGCGAACATAATATTCGTGTCATAACAATTTGTCCCGGTTCGGTTGATACGGAATTTCATCCAGAATCAACCAAAGACAAAGATACAAGCAGAGTCCCGAAAGCAGAAGATATTGCACAAGTCGTTGTTGATGCTTTGAAGATGCCGCGGCATGTCATGGTCAGCGAGATTGATGTACGACCAACCAATCCTAACTGGTAAATGGTTGAATCATAAATCCCAATCACTACTAACCACTCACAACTCACCAGCCCATGGCAGAACGTAAGACAGCGAAAGTCATTTATCAAAAATCTCTCTCTCCGATTCTTTCAATCTTCAGAATCGTTCCGGAAGGTGGGAGCGAATTTCCTGATTATAAATCGGGACAATACATCGCACTGAGTCGGGACAATTGCCGGCTGACGAAAAGAGTTCTTGATGACCTCGGAAGAAAATCGTACGTCTATGAACTTGATGAGAATGGAAATCCGAAAAAAGGAACCGTGACACATTCGTATTCGCTTGCTTCTTCGCCGTACGAAACAAAGCAATACGGATATTTGGAGTTTTACATTGCGCTTGAAATGATGGAACCCGGTCGTTACGGACGCTTGACCGAATCGTTTTTTCAAATCGAAAAAGATGTGGATGATAAGTTGCAGTTTGTGAACAAGATTAACGGCGAGTTCACACTCGATAAATTACGTCAAGGATTTAAAAACATTGTGATGGTTGGAACCGGAACCGGACTTGCGCCATTTGTTTCGATGCTGAAGCAATTGCATTATGAAGAACATCGGGGAATTCATCACTCAACGAGATTTACTTTGTTTCACACAAACAGGACAACACAAGAACTTGGCTATCACACCGAGTTACAAGCAATCGAAGCGGCGAAGCGAATTGATTTGTTGTACGTTCCAACTGTCAGTCGCCCGATTGAACGAGATTATTCCGAGCCGACATTAGGGACTGGTCGGGCAAATAACATTCTCCGCTTTCTCTTTGGCATGCCTCTCAAAGAAGAACAAGAGTATCAAACAGCAAGAGAAAACGGCGATAATGTTTCAAAAGCCGAGCGATTGTTGAACATGGTTGTGAAACCGAAACTACCACAGCGCATCTCAAAGGAAAATATTTTAGACCGGATGAATCAGGGCGACACTTTAATTCTGACGTGCGGAAATCCTCTCTTGATGGGAGATATAGAATACATCGCTCAGAGTCAGGGATTTCGGTTTGAGAAGGAGAATTGGTAAATAGATTCAATCCAAGATTTGGAAGACATAGGATTTTATTCTATACTTTCGATGAATATGGACGATTTGCAACCTGATAATAACAGACAACTGTGGTAATGATAGACAAAGTTCAATATTGGGTAGAGTTATCAGATTACGATTTGGAGACAGCCCGTGCTATGCTATCGAGTAAGCGATATTTGTATGTTGGGTTCATGTGTCATCAGGCAATTGAGAAAATAATGAAGGCGTACTACAATTCAAGAAATACGGATATAGCTCCTTACACTCATAGTCTTGCATATCTTTCACGGAAATCAAATCTGGTTGAACTTCTAAGCGAAGAACAACGTTCGTTTCTTGATGTCTTAGAGCCGCTTAATATCGAAGCCCGTTATCCTTCACACAAAGAAAAAGTATTGAAGAGTTTATCTGAAGAAAAGTGTCATGAACTCATTGAAAAAACGAAAACGCTGCAACAATGGATAAAAACGAAGTTATAAATATCATTAAAAAGTATATCACATTGCTCAAAGAACATTTTGAACTTGAGCGAGTATTTTTATTTGGCTCCTACGTCAACGGAGTTGCTCAACAACATAGTGATATTGATGTGGCAATTATAGTAAAGGAAGTGCAGGGAGATTACTTTACTTATACTCCATTGCTATGGAAATTGAGAAGACAAGTTGATGAACGAATCGAACCGATCCTGTTTATAGGAACATCGGACCGAAGTGGCTTTCTTTCTGATATTATGCAACATGGTATTGAGGTTCCGGTTTGAAATAGAGGCGTGGTAAAAATTATTTAAACACGAATGGCACCAAGTTATTCATAAAGAACTCAGAGGAATTTATTGCTTGCTGTACTTTGTGCTAATTTCTTCGTGGTCTTTGTGGTTAGTATACTCTGGATTTATAAATACCACTTTGATTGAAACTGATTTGAGTATATTAGCGTAAACTTACTTAACATTTTAAGGAAACTATCATATCATGAATAAAACAACAATAATCATACTTTCAATTGTCGGCTTTTTCTTTGTCCTCGTTCTCGGACTATTTTTGTGGGGAATGGGCGTTTACAATTCCATAGTGAAAATGGATGAAGGAATCAATGGTGCATGGAGTCAGGTGGAAAATCAATATCAACGGAGATTAGACCTGATTCCGAATCTTGTCAACACGGTGAAGGGGTACGCTGAACACGAAAAGGAAGTGTTTGAGCAAGTGGCAAATGCACGTGCGCGAGTCGGAAGTATTCAGGCAACTGCTGAAGTGGTGAACGACCCTGCGCTCTTTCAGAAATTTCAGGAGGCACAATCAGGATTAAGTTCCGCTTTGTCGCGCTTACTTGCTGTCGCTGAGAATTATCCCGTCCTGAAAGCAAACGAAAACTTCTTGCAATTGCAATCACAACTCGAAGGAACAGAGAACCGGATTGCAGTCGAGCGAAAACGATTCAATGAAGTTGTTCAGCAGTACAACACACGCATCAGAACATTTCCGGCATCAATGTTAGCGGGAATGTTCGGATTTGGTCAGAAGCAGTATTTCAAATCGGAAGCCGGTGCGGAGAGAGCTCCCAAAGTTGAGTTCAATTGAATAGATTTAACCGCAGAGACGCAAAGAGCGCAGAGTTAATATTGAATAAGAACGTTCATCAAATTCTTATTGTCAGCATCTTCCTTCTGTTTGTCGTCATTTCACTTCATGCACAAGAGATTCCGACGCTCCGACATCGTGTAACTGACCAAACAGGAACGTTGTCGGAATCGGAAGTGCGGGAACTTGAATCTCAACTTCAAGAGTTTGAACAAAAGACATCAAACCAAATTGTTGTGTTGATGATTAACTCGCTTGAAGGGGAAAGTCTCGAAGAATATTCGCTTGCGATTGCAGAGAAGAACAAGTTGGGAAAGAAGGGGAGAGATAACGGTGTTTTTCTTTTCATCGCGAAGAACGACCGGAAACTTCGTATCGAAGTTGGCTACGGACTTGAAGGCGCGCTGACTGATGCAATCAGTGACCAAATCAATCGCAACATCATTCGAACAAGATTTCGAGAAGGAGATTACTACGATGGAATTCGTGAAGGTGTTACTGCCATTATGCAGGCAACGCAAGGCGAGTTCAAAGGTGATGAACCATCATCGCGTAAAGGTAAATCAATCGGCTTCATCGTTTTTGCAATTGTTATGGCGGCGCTCTTTTTCGGATTCTTTGGGAATCGAAGAGGGGGCGGCGGATTCACTGTCGGACCACGCGGCTTCAGTCGTTACCCGGGACTTTTTCTTGGGGGATTCGGAAGCGGCGGTGGATTCTCCGGCAGTAGTTTTGGCGGAGGAGGATGGAGTGGTGGCGGTGGATTTTCTGGCGGTGGTGGAAGTTTCGGCGGCGGCGGCGCGAGCGGAAGTTGGTGAAGTATGTTTGGAACGTATAAAGAATTATTGAAAAAATATTTTACTCAGCAAGACCTCGATGAGATTGCAAAAGTAATTTCGGAACAGGAGAGGTTTACATCAGGAGAAATTCGGGTGAGCATTCGTGCTAAGCGCGGATGGACGGAACGGAAAAATTCATTGCAGGAATTAGCATTGAAAGAATTTTATCGCTTGAAGATGAATCTAACAAAAGACCGAAGCGGAGTGTTGCTGTTCTTCCTTTTTGAAGAACACCAATTCTACATTCTCGCGGATGAAGGAATTCATCTGAAAGCAGATAGTTTATGGGATTCGGTTGCTCAAACAGTCTCAGAAAATTTCAAAGTGGGAAAATATGTTGAAGGAATTTCTCAGGCAGTGCAATCAATCGGAAAAACACTTGCGCAACATTATCCTCGCAAAACAGATGATACGAACGAGTTGTCGAATCAAGTAGAATTAAATTAGTGTGTCATACCTGCGCAAGCAGGTATCCAATCATTAGTCCTACGAATGAACTGTTTCTTGGATTCCTGCCTTCGCAGGAATGACAAGAGAAAAAGTGTCACTTCAGGTCAAAAAATCTTCCTGAGGTGACTTTTTTTTTGTACATTCAAGCCAATCAAAAAAAGGATTATTAATGAGTGAAACACCAAAACAAGGTTTATTAGGTACGTTTCCCAAGGTTTTTTGGGTAGCAAATGTCATGGAACTGTTCGAGCGCGGCGCGTATTACGGAATGAATTCGGTTCTTGCAGTGTATCTGACTGACGAAGTGGTAAAAGGCGGATTGGGCTTCAGCGAGGAGTCGGTTGGCTTTTTACAAAGTCTGATTTACGCACTGACGTACATCGTCCCGATTCTCGGTGGTGCGCTTGCCGACCGCTATGGTTACAGGCGAATGTTAACCGTTGCATTTTCGTTCTTAGCAGTTGGTTATTTCCTGACGGGACAAATGAGTGCGTACGGAACCGTATTTATCAGTTTATTAGTGATGGCGACCGGCGCGGGATTATTTAAACCAATTATCAGTGGAACGATTGCGCGCACGACGAACGAGAAAAATTCCGGATTCGGTTTTGGTGTGTATTACTGGATGATTAACATGGGTGCATTTCTCGCACCGTTGCTCGTCAGTTACCTGAAAGGGTTTTCGTGGAGTTATGTTTTCGTTGCTTCCGCGGCTTATTGTGCGCTAATGTTGATTCCGACGTTGTTCATGTACAAAGACCCGCCGAAACCTGCAAGCACGAAAACAATCAAAGAAGTAATGCGCGGCGCGGCAATGGTGCTTGGCGATGCCCGTTTCATGCTGATGATTTTTGTCTATTCGGGATTTTGGATTTTGTACTTCCAAAATTTTGGTTCGGTGTTATGGTTCCTGCGCGATTTTGTTGACGCTACTCCCGTGAACAATTTATTTGCTACGCTTCATATTCCATTCACCTTTGATGCTGAATTTGTTACGATTACAAATGCGGGAACAATCATTCTCTTACAGGTCTTTGTCAGTAAGATTGTTAAAAACACCAACGCCGTTCTTACGATGACGAGCGGTATTGTTATTGGGGTGATTGGATTTGTCTGCCTTGCGTTTGCAACGAACGTATGGATTTTCATTCTCGGTATCGTAGTTTTTTCCATTGGTGAAATGACAGCCCATCCGAAATATTACAGTTACATCGGACTTGTAGCGCCGAAAGATAAAGTCGCCGTGTACATGGGCTACGCGTTTTTGTACGGCGTGATTGGAAGTCTCGTCGGTTCAAATCTCGGCGGCGTAATGTATGAAGCGATGCTGAAACCATTAGTAGGACAAACCGGAGTTGAAGGTGACATCAGATTGTTCTGGATGATTTTTGCCGGACTCGGTATTCTTGCAACGGTCGGATTGTTTTTATACAACAAATTTTTCTCCGCCGATACACCCGAAACAAACCGGAAAGCAAGAAGTATTATGCTCGGAATTTATTCAGTTTTGATTTTGCTTTCGATTTGGTTTTTCTACAAGTCTGTATTTGGTGGAGCGACGATTGCGTACAAAACAATGGTTCAGGCAATCATCATGCTTCTCATCGGCGTCGGTGGCGTGGCGATAAGTGCGAAACACAAGCAGTGAGTTCTGAGCGTAGAGCGTAGAGTACAAAGTTAAATATTCTTTTACATTACTAATGACTTCTAACTAAAACTAAAAACAAAAAACTAACAACACACTATGAATACAACATTAAAATACGGACTAATCTTAGGACTACTGTGCAGTGCGTGGACATATGTCATGGGATTCACGGGCTGGTACATTGACCCGGTTATGATGAACATGTTTTATGCAGTCATCATTATCGAAATTATACTTCTCTATTTTGCATTAAAAGAAACCGCCTCAACAAAAACATACGGCGGTCAAGTAGTGAACGCTTTACTTATTTCTGTCTATGGCGGAATCATCATTTTCGTTTCATCAATGATTTTCACTTCAGTTGTGTTTCCAAATTATTTCAATGATTTGAACGCCGCATATTCTGAAATGCTCAGAGGTGAAGGACTATCTGAGGAAGCAGTGACGACAGCTATGCAAGCAATGGCTCCCATGCAAACCTCTCTCATGCAGGCAGTGATGGGCTTTGTTGGAACAATAGGAACTGCTTTGGTCGCTTCGCTTATCATTGCAATCTTCCAACGGAAGAAATAAATTTTAATTTATTGAGCGCATTTTGCGCCATCCCGCTTAGCGGGATATTTTTAACTTTGAACTTTTAACTATGCAAACTACACCCTCTCAACCAATGATTGACAAAGTCAAAAAAATCCAACAGGCTTTACAGGAACAAAACATTGACGGTTGGCTCTTCTATGATTTCTGGAAACGGAATGAATATGCTCAGCGCATCCTTGAATATCCCAAACACATTCTCAACACGAGAAGATTTTTCTATTTGATTCCTGCTCAAGGCGAGCCACAGAAACTTGTTCATAGTATCGAGCGATGGAACATTGACCATTGCCCTGGGGAGAAAACAATTTTTCTCAGTTGGCAATCGCTTGAAGAGGGACTGAAAAATATCCTTGCCGGAATGAAAACCGTAGCGATGGAGTATTCACCCAACAATGCAATTCCATACATCTCAAAAGTTGATGCTGGAACAATCGAGATGGTCAAGCGAACAGGAGTGAATGTTGTCTCTTCCATGAACCTGACGCAGTGGTTTGAATCTCGTTGGAGCGAAGAAGCATATCAGGACAATCTTGAAACTGCCAACATCATGAGAGGAATTGTTGACAAAACATTTGCCTTTATGAAATCCGAAATCCAAAATCCGAAATCCAAAATCACGGAGTTTGATGTTCAGCAGTTCATGGTTCAACAATTCACAGCAAACGGATTAACAACGATGGAAGCGCCGAATTGTTCAGTGAATGCGAACAGCGGCAATCCACACTACGAACCAACGAAGGATGTCCATTCGGAATTGCACGAAGGAGATTTTGTCCTCATTGATTTATGGGCGAAAAAAAATAAACCGGGCTCAACGTACAATGACATTACGTGGGTTGGTTTTCTCGGAAAGGAAGTGCCGGAGAAATACACGAAGATATTCAACATCGTGAGAGATGCGCGGGATGCGGCGGTTGATTTTCTTACAAAATCGTTTGCTGAAGGGAAACAGGTGCGTGGCTGCGATGTTGATGATGCATCGAGAAATCATATTGTCAAACATGGATACGGTGAATTCTTCATTCATCGTACGGGACACTCCATCACAGAAGATTTGCACGGAAGCGGTGCGAACATGGATAATCTCGAAACGAAAGATGAACGAACGATTATTCCCGAAACTTCCTTTTCCATCGAGCCGGGAATTTACTTCATGGGCGATTTCGGAATCAGGAGTGAAATCAATGTCTATATTTCAAAAGATAAAAAAGTGATTGTGCCGGGTGAACCAAGACAGCGGGAAGTTGTTGCAATATTGAAGTGAGTTGATAATGAAGCAAGCGTACTTTTGTACTTTGTACTTTGTACTCTGTACTTTGTACTTAGTTGGTTGTTCAACCGAAGAATCGAAATCAATTTCCGCCTCCGGTACTATTGAAGCAACGCAGGTAACAATCAGTGCAAAGGCTGCAGGAGAGATTAAGCGATTGCTTGTTGATGAAGGCACAAACATCAAAGCAGGAGATACGCTCGCGTTCATCAATCATGAATTTGCTGATATTGAATTACGTCAAGCGGAAGCAAACGCGCTTGCGGCAGAAGCGCAATATCGTTTGATTGTCAAAGGGGCGAGGCAGGAAGATTTACTTCAAGCAGAAGCGAATCTCCAAAATGCAAAAAGCGATTACACACGTGTTGAAGATTTGTTCAAGCAGAAAAGCGCGACACAAAAACAGTTCGATGATGTGAAGATGCGGCTTGTTGTTGCCGAACAAACGTATGAGAAACTAAAACGTGGCGCTCGCTCGGAAGAAATTGAAACAGCAATGGCACGTCGTGACCAAGCCCGCGCCGCAGTTGACGCAATCAAAAAGAAAATATCAGATGCGACGATTGTTTCTCCATGTGATGGAATCATCACACAGAAAATTATGCAGGAAGGAGAAAATATATCTCCCGGTGGGGCGTTGTTCCGGCTTGCTCAACTTGAGAACGTTCATTTGATGATTTATGTAACAGAAGTCGAACTTGCGAACGTAAAAATCGGACAGTCAGCAAAAGTGCAGATTGATGCATTCGAGAATAAATCGTTCGATGGGACGGTCACTTACATTTCTCCCATTGCCGAGTTCACACCGAAAAATATTCAAACGAAAGATGACAGAACGAAACTTGTTTTTGGAGTGAAAATTGAAATCCCGAATCCTGAATTGACGTTGAAGCCGGGAATGCCTGCGGATGCTACGCTTGAGTGAAAAGTTAAAAGTGAAAAGTTACAAGTTTGGAAAATGTTCTTGAGATAGAGAACCTGACCAAAAATTTTGGAGAGGTGGTTGCGGTCAATGGAATTAATTTCTCGGTTCGTCAGGGAGAAATGTTCGGAATTGTGGGACCGGACGGGGCAGGGAAGACCACTACATTCAGAATGTTGTGTGGAATTCTTCCTCCAACAAGCGGGACGGCAACCATTCTCGGACATGACCTCACCAAAGAAATCAAGCACATCAAAATTCAAATCGGGTATCTTTCTCAACGATTTACCTTGTATGGAGATTTATCCATTGATGAGAACATCGAGTTCTTTGCTGAAATCCATGAAGTGGAAAATTACAAACCGAGAAGAGAGGAGTTGCTTGAATTTACCCGCCTCACTCCGTTTCGCAAACGACTTGCTGAGCATCTTTCCGGCGGAATGAAACAGAAACTCGCCCTTGCCTGTACACTCATTCATCAGCCCAAAATAATATTTCTCGATGAACCGACGACGGGCGTTGACCCGGTTTCCCGACGCGACTTCTGGAAAATTCTCTCGAGTCTTCTCAAACAAAACATCACGATTGTTATGAGTACGCCGTATCTTGATGAGGCGGAGCGATGCAGTCGTGTCGCTCTGATGCACGAAGGGAACGTGATGGTTGTTGATACGCCGCAGAACATCAAGCAGTTGATGCAGGGCGAGGTGCTTGAAATTGTTTGTAATGATATTCGAACTGCATCGAACGTTCTGAAAGATTTACCGTCCGTTCAAAGTGTTCAAACCTTTGGAGACCGTCTCAACATTGTCGTAGATGATAGCACGACGAGACTTTCGATCATTCAACAAACGCTTTTTGATGCAGGGCTCGAAGTCACAGATTCCCGGACAATTACTCCTTCGTTGGAGAATGTCTTCATCTCATTGCTTTCCAAAACCAATGAAATATCTTAGTGTTCTTTGTGCCCTTCGTGGTTTATGACAACAATCGAAGTAGAAAATTTAACAAAGCGTTTCGGTTCATTCACCGCAGTTGATGCAATCAACTTTGAAGTGAACAAAGGAGAAATCTTCGGATTTCTCGGTGCGAACGGCGCGGGAAAATCCACGACAATCAGAATGTTGTGCGGAATTCTCGAACCAACTTCCGGTACAGCAAAGGTCGGAGGTTATGACATCAAAATGCAATCCGATTCGGTGAAGCAAAACATCGGGTACATGTCACAACGATTTTCCCTGTACGAAGATTTGACGGTAGAAGAAAATATTCAATTTTACGGAGGAGTGTATGGCTTATCAAACGGGAAAATAAAAGAGCGGGGAGATTGGGTAATTGAAATGGCGGGCTTGAAAGGACGAGAAAAGAGTTTGACGAAAACACTTTCAGGCGGATGGAAGCAACGACTTGCTCTGGGCTGTTCAATCTTGCATGAGCCGCCTATTGTTTTTCTTGATGAGCCGACAAGCGGCGTTGACCCGATTTCACGAAGAAACTTCTGGGAATTGATTCGACAACTTTCCGAGCAGGGTATTACGGTTCTGGTAACGACGCACTATCTCGACGAAGCCGAGTATTGCAACGACATCATTCTCATCAATGCGGGAAAACTCATCGCACAGGGAAGTCCGAAGGAATTGAAAACTTCCCATATCACGTATCCGATGTACGAAGTTCACACAAGCGATGTCGTTCGTGCGATGGAGGTGTTACAAAATGAATCGTGGGTGCTGAAAACATCTCTCTTCGGAACATATCTTCATGTCGGAATTCCCAACGAATCAGACACGAAACGGATTCAATCAACACTCGATGCAAATCAAATTGAATTGAGACGGATGGAGAAAATTACTCCGTCGCTCGAAGATGTGTTCCTTCATTTGATTGAAGAGAGCAACAAGGAACGTTCATCTTGAAGTACAGTCGTATCAAACCCATCATCAAAAAGGAGTTCAGGCAAATTCTCCGCGATAAACGTTCGCTCGGAGTGCTGTTGGTGATTCCCGCGTTACTGATTGTCTTGATTGGCTACGCGCTCAACTTCGATGTCAAACATATCAGCGTTGTTGTGTTTGACCAGGACAAAAGTTCCGAAAGCAGAAACTTCATTCAGAGTTTTACGACTTCAGAATATTTCCATGTGAAGCGGTACGTGGAAAATTATTCTGAAGTAAACACCTTACTCAACACAGGCGATGCGCTTGTTGCGATGGTCATTCCACCGAACTTTTCGGAAGAATTGTTTGCAGGAAGAGCAATTCAATTGCAGATACTCGTTGATGGTTCCAACGCAAATACTGCTACGACCGTCCTTGGATACGTGAATGCGATTGCGGAAATGTACTCTGCAAAAATCACAACAAGCATGATGACGAGAGTCGGGCAAAAGTTCTCCGCTCCGATTGATTTGCGTCCACGAATCTGGTTCAACCCGGAGTTATCGAGTTCAAAGTTCTTGCTTCCCGGCTTGATAGCGATGGTGCTTATGCTTTCTGCTGTGATTTCGACATCACTTTCGGTCGTTCGCGAAAAAGAAAAAGGAACGATGGAGCAACTCACCGTCTCGCCGATGCTCACAAGCGAAATTATCATCGGGAAAACAATTCCGTATTTTCTTGTTTCTCTTATCGGCTCGGCTATCATCCTCGTCATTGGTTATCTTTTGTTCGATGTTGAAATCCGCGGAAGCATTGTATGGCTTTATGTCGGGATAATGTTGTTTCTTTTTTGCGCGCTCGGTCAGGGGTTATTAGTTTCGGCTGTTTCGCCGAATCAGCAAGTGGCGTTCATGATTTCGGTCTTTTCCTCTCTTCTGCCGACCTTCATGTTGTCAGGATTCATATTTCCCATCCGGAGTATGCCCCTCTTTCTGCAATGGGTTTCTGCGTTGGTGCCGACAAAATATTTTCTCGTCGTTGCACGCGGCGTCATGTTGAAAGGAACAAGTCCGTTTGTGTATTGGGAGCAATATGTATTTCTTTTTCTCTTTGCGCTGTTCACGCTCACACTGAGTGCAGTCAAACTCTTGAAAAGCAAACCGGTATGAGAACGATACTTCATATCATCCGGAAAGAGTTCTGGCAACTCCGCCGCGATAAACGGATGCTTGCGCTTTCGTTCATGGCGCCGCTTCTGCAGTTGATTCTGCTCGGATACGCCGCGACGACAGACATCCGGGAAATACCGATTGCTGTCTATGACCTTGATAAATCGTATCATAGCAGGGAGTTCGTTTCGAAGTTCACTAACTCAGGATACTTTGTGATTCAGCAGGAGGTGAATTCATTCAAACAAATTGATGAAGTGATTGATGATGGTTCAGTCTGGTTAGTGCTCGTTATTCCGCCGACATTCGGGAACGACATTCTTGCACGCCGAACAGTTCCGGTTCAACTCATTGCAGACGGGAGCGATGCTAACTCTGTGAATGTTAGTCTTGGATACGCATCTCAGATTATCGGGAAGTATTCACGCAGTATCATGTCGCAAATGCTGGAACGAACGAATGTCGGATTGAAGCCGGTAAGTTTTTCTCCGCAAGTTCGTGTTTGGTACAATGCGGAATTGAAGAGCAAGAACTTTATGGTGCCGGGAGTTGTCGCAATGGTGCTGATGATTGTCACCATGACACTCACTTCCATCGGCGTTGTGAAAGAAAAAGAATCCGGGACGCTCGAACAATTACTCGTCACGCCCATCAAACCGTACCAATTGATTCTGGGAAAACTGCTTCCGTTTGTCATCATCGGATTGGCGGATGTTTCAATTGTGCTGACTGTTGCGCGCTTCTGGTTTGAAATCCCGATGCGGGGAAGTTTGTTGCTTCTGTATGGATTGAGCGCGCTCTTTATTCTGACAACACTCGGACTCGGTTTGTTCGTCTCCACAATCTCCCGCAACCAACAGCAGGCGATGATGACGGCGCAGTTCTTCATCTTCCTGCCGTTTATTTATCTTTCCGGCTTTGCCTTCCCGATTGAAAACATGCCGGAAGTTATTCAATACATCACCTACATCATTCCGCTGAGATATTACATCACGATTATTCGGGGTGTGCTACTGAAAGGAAATACATTCAGTGAGTTGCTTCCCGAAACATTGGCTCTCCTTGCGTTCGGTGTTTCGATTCTGACGCTGAGTGTACTCCGGTTCAGGAAGAAAATCACTTAGAAGATTGGTGGAGTGAAGGAGTAATCTGAATTCGGATTACCTACGGTTCGTAGAGCGGATTTTCGATTTCGGATTACTTTCAGTTTACCGTAGTACATTGAGTGTGGAGTAAAGAATTACTCAAAAACCATAATACTCCATCACTCCAAAACTCCATCACTCCAAAACTCCATCACTCCCAAACTCCATAACTCCCAAACTCCATCACTCCCAAACTCCATCACTCCAAAACTCCATTACTCCAAAACTCCAGAACTCCAGAACTCCATCACTCCAACACTCCAATACTCCATCTTGTTTGCAGAGAGAATGTTGAATGAATGAAATTGTTAGTGAGGTTGTTCTGTCTCAAACAGACCGAACAAGTCGTACGGTTGCTTGGCGAACGAATCGTTAAACAGATGGACCGTGAGGAAAATGAACGCAGCAAATCCGAGAACGATGAGGAATTGAACGCCGGAAGTTTTTTGAATCTCCTGACGTGATTTCACATCGCAGACTTCGCCGGGGCAGTATTGCGCTTTTTCTTTATACACCAATGAATAGACTTTGCACCCAAGGCAGATACCGAATGCCGTTTCAAAGAATAAAAATATCAGGCAGATGAAACAACTAAGTCCTGTTATAGGGCTGTACGAATTTACCAGCACAAGAAAAACGAACATCAGCGTTCCCAGAAACACGCCGAAATACCAAGCGAACTTCTTTTGCTGAGCGCCGACATATTCGGGTGTTTGATTTCGTACAATCAATCGCCCGATGATGAGGGAGGGGGAATATTTCGGATTCACAAAAACACGAATGAGAATATCGGTTAGGAATATTGTCACGGCATATTTGAGCAGGTAAAAATCCCCTTTGAACATGACAACAAGAATCGAGATGAACATAAATAAGAACAGGATTCCCGCCGCCGCCCGTATCTCCCGCTCATTTAACACCGGGATGGAATATCCCTCTACCGTTTCTCCGAATTGTATTATGCTTTTCATTGCTACCTTTAAGTTTGAATCTCCCAGTAGTACGGATGGTTCATGGGATTGGTTGCAACTGTATTTCTGCACGCTCGTTATTCTGCGAGGCAGTTGTACTGCCGACCCCGTTGTTGTTGGTCGGGGTGTTTAACTCCCTCCCAGCCATACGGTATTAACCCTACGCTTTAGCGTAGGGGGAGACGAAATAAAACGTATCGGCTTCACCGTGAACGTTCATGGCTGAAGCCGAACATAAGAGCGTGAACCCATTCTCCATGCTGAAGCATGGGGTTAGGATTTTCTTCTTCATCTTTTCTTGTTCACACTCTTTGCCTGTATGCTTTGTGAATTGTACACCGATGGCAACGCTTGGGAACTGTTGATCTGGCGCATACGCCACGTATGTGTTGAATGATATTTCTTTTCATGGTTAGTTGGATGCAGGAGCGGCTACGTTATGTGTCGGGAAGGAACTCACGACACCATAGAGGAAAACCTGATTCGCTTATCGTTGACGAGAGGACACAGATATTCCAAAACCTGCTCTCTAAAGTGCTTCTCGCTTCGATTGAACAAAAAGTTATCAAACGCAATTCGCCATTGATTGTTTGATCCCGCATTCAGATTTGCTATCGCGAGAAGATTGTCAATGGTATCGACTTTAATGAATGCACTTCTCGTCAAAGTTACCATCTGGTGGCGACGACCTCGTGTTAGCGAGCTGATAAGTGTTTTCACTGCGGTATTGCTTGCTGGGCTCGTATATGAGAAGAAGCCAAACTCAAATGCCTTTAACGTGAATATGTCGCAGTAGGAGTAATGAAAAGTTGTGATTGCGTCTTTGGTATTGTTCATCCCGATGCTGATTAGGACAACGCCGCCCATAAGTCCAACACCTTCTGAACTCAGTTCAAAGCCTAACTTTTCTGCGTAGAATTTATCAGGACGAAGGAGCTGCTTCTGAATGTCCCACTGTGATGTAGTGGATTCAGACATCGCTGTTTTCAATTGCAGTAAACGAACTTCGTCACCATCGTCCAAGACAACATCGTATCCTTCTTTGTCGATTTCGGGTAGTGAAATCTGAATGTCGGAGCCACCCTTTACAGCAGCAACTTTGACTTCATAGAAGAAGCGATAGTTGGCTAGTTTCTCTCTCGTGAGAGAATTGCGCCCGTCGTTAAGATATCGGTAAAGACTCATATGAGCGTTCCAAATTGCACATAATAACATGGAGGTCACAGACCCATTCCGTGACCTGCTTATTTGTGTCATGGCATGGACGGTGATACTAAAGATCTAATTATATACAGAAGTAATTTTCAGAATTTCGTCCTTTGTTAAGTTCCGATCTCGTGGTAACTTCTTCCATTCTATTAACATAGCTCGGTATCTTGAAAGTGTAGGCATGTGGCTATTAAAATTATCTCCGCGATTAAGATTCGTGAACCTTGGAATAGTACCTGTGCAAAAATATTGAGCATATGCCATTTGTTTAATTTCATTATTCCCGTCGAATCCCAAAAATTCAATTTGTGATTGTTCAATCCCTGATTTATCAGATAATCTTTCAAATGAAATTTTCAATGTATCAAACATGGTTAGAATATCAATCACTTCAAGACATTCCTCTTTGGTCATCACGTTATTACCTTTATTAAGGTTTTCAGATAAATTATCATATTCCAATTCGTATCCATATTCAATCGCTTCACGAGCTTTAATATAGTAATCAGCTTCTTGTGGATAAAGTGCTTCAAGGATTAAATACTGATTTGCAAGAATCAATCTTTCGGTTAATGTAAGTTTCATATTTTTTCTCTTTCGATAATATTAAAATGTAATTTAATTAATGCCGCCGGATATTCTCACTCCGGCGGCATCATTCATTGTTCTTCACCTGTTACGGCGCGTACTTCACCACCGCATCGCACGGTCCGCTATCGCCTTTCGGTCCGATGGCGGTGACGCGGAAGTAGTATTTTGTTCCGCTTGTTAATCCTGTAATTATATCGGAGTCAGGTCGAAAGACCTACTCCACGAAAAATTAAACTTGCCCCCTGTCTTTGTTCTGATCTGCGAGGGCGACAGATTGACCCTTTCGATGAGATGGAAGAAAGGGGAGGATATATAGTAGGATGGCTATACCAGAAACCTGAGGAACCATCCTACGAACGACAAAGACCTGCGTCTTATGCATACCTCAGGAAAATATTTTTTGTTCTCGTTCCAACGGTCTTCAATAAAAAAAATAAATCCGTTTTACTGAGTCCTTAAACAGAAATTAATCCGCAATCCGCAATCCGAAGTCCGAAGTCCGAAATCCGCAATCCGCAATCCGAAGTCCGAAATCCGAAGTCCGAAATCCGAAATCCGAAATCTTTTCACGCTTTCGGCGCTTCTTCTTTTTTAATCTCTCCCCCAAGGTCACGAATAATCCGCGCCGCTTTATACTCCTCATAGAACTGCGAATGATTCTTCTTCAACCGAAGCATATACTTATCAATTTTCTCTTTCAGCAAAGCATCGGTCTCCTTAATAATCTGCGCCTGAGTTTTTCTCGCACCCGTCCGCTGACTTATTCCTGTTACGATAGCAGTCTTTGCCGAACTATACGCATCAACCAATTGCTCAAATGCGGTAATGTCTTCGGCGGGAACATCGTAATCAACAAGAGCCGCTTGGTGTTCAAGCGCAAGGTCTCGAATACTTTTTACCTTCAATATCAAATCCTGATCGCGAACTTTATTCAAGACAGACTTGCTGAGTTTCGACTTTGATTTGAGTTCGATATTTCCCACATCATCTGCATACGAATAAATCGCCGCGGCGATGGAAAGAGTTGTTTCAATGAGAGAAGTCTCCATTGCATTTTTTACAGGAGCCTTTCCGGCAACGACGGAGTTAATCTCACTGCTTTTCCCGGAAATGGAAGTCACCAATTCGGTGAGAAGTTGAATTGCACTCGCAAACGGTTTGATGCTGACAGTCTTCGCAATGTTGGCGAGCAAAATTGAGATGACCGCTTGGTACATCGAGATTTTGTTAATTAATATTTTATCCATAGGTAAACCCCACGTGTTTTATTAATGAATAATGAACTAACTGTTAGAGGGCTTTGCAAAACCCTACTACTCCGTCACCCTGAACTTGTTTCAGGGTCTATCAACGCTTGTTTAGATGCCGAAACAAGTTCGGCATGACGAATAGGAGGTAATGCATAGCCTTCTGTTGGTAAACGTAATAAAAATTTCTTAAGTTCAAAAATATTTTTCATGAAAATAATACGTACTACATGTAATAAATGGTTGTCTAAAATTGATACTGTCGAAGCCCTCGTAAAAATATTGCAAAACAAAGAGTCCAATTCGTAATCTGCTAACCAAAACATTCAAATTCTATCAAAAACACCATAATCATCACAAAAACCGACTTTGATACGACCAAAAACGACTTCAAGGCAAGCGAAAACGACTTCAAGGCAAGCGAAAACGACTTCAAGGCGAGCGAAAACGACTTCAAGGCGAGCGAAAACGACTTCAAGGCAAGCGAAAACGACTTCAAGGCAACCGAAAATGACTTCAAGGCGAGCGAAAATGACTTCAAGGCAACCGAAAACGACTTCAAGGCAAGCGAAAACGACTTCAAGGCAACCGAAAACGACTTCAAGGCGAGCGAAAACGACTTCAAGGCAACCGAAAATGACTTCAAGGCGAGCGAAAATGACTTCAAGGCAAACGAAAACGACTTCGACATAACAAAAATTCGTATCAACAAGAACTCCCCTTCCATTGGTACAAGGGAAGGGTTCGGGGGATGGGTTTCACCGGTACGTCAAGCTTCTCTGTTCTAAAAGTTATAAACCTAAAGCCGAAACAAATCCATGACGTTTGATATTTGAATTGAAATAGTATCGTAGTGGGAACAAGACACCCCAAAAAGAAAAATATATTTTTAACTAAAATATTTCGCATCAAGGATTACCAGTAACGAGTAACAAATAATCAATTAACCACTCACCACTCACGAATCACCAATTAACTACTCACGAAAAACTGAGTTGCATCTTTACAACGTGGTGCGTATCTTTGCACATTCATCAATAACATAGAAGATAGACATGCAACAGGAAAATAAAGAGCCGGGCAAGTACGATGATACAACAGTCGGAGCGTTGCCGAAACATCTCAAAGATGAAATATCGGATAAACTTGATATAAAGAAACTCGAAGCACAATATCTCGAAGAGTTAAAAGCAAACCAGCAGGTGCAAGAGTATTTGAAAGAATATCATGAAACGAGCATAAAGAGTTTTCTGGAAACGTATGCACACAGAAAATCTATGTACGTATTCTGGGGTCGGAAACATAAAGACTTCAGAGAAAGAAGCGCAAGCAGATTTTATGATGAAGCATACGATTGTTTTTGGTCAATACAACAAAAGAAATTATTTAACTTACAATGTCAATGGCGGGCAGACCAGATAACACTGGAAGGAATAGAAATCAGTGCAGATTTTGACATCCTGGAATTTGAAATTGAACGCGTCCCCTTTCTCGAACCTGTTTCAGAAGAGGATATGGATTTATACCTTCAGTTTTTAGAGACGATAGATGAGGGGAATGAGTTTGACGATTATGCAGAATGGCAGGACTACGACCAATTCAAGGACGAACTTGAGAACGATGAGGAAGGAAGCACGTACCCCGATTGGTACGACTTCTATGATATGAGACGCGGAACAAGTTCGTTTCTGTCGCTTCCGGATATCAGGGGAAAGAAAGAAGAGTTTTACCGGCATCTCTATTTTGAGGAACAGAAGAGAATCGCAATCGAGAACGGTACATATAAAGAACCAACTCCGTATGTTCCTTATCATCCTGTTCCGTACTCGAATGAGTTCCTGAGAGCATTTATCAAAAAATTTGAAAAGCCGGAGTTTCAGGATTATCTGTTTCACTACATCAAGGAAGACGAGAAAGAATATCTTGATGAACAGTATGAAGATGCTGTCATGATTCTTGATGATGCGGAAGAGGATGTTCCGATTGAATACAATGATAACTGGAAGAAGGGAGTTATTGCCGCTTCAAAACGTTATCGGAATGAAGAATTGAAAAAAAATATTGTACAGGTATTCAGAGATTATCAATTTCGAATGTCAACCGGAATTCAACATCCAAAGACAAATGAAGGGGAAAATCATCGGATTGAATATTCGAAACGTATCAAAGACCAAATCATCAAAGGAAGAATCCTGAACGGCGAGCCGGGGGATTTGAATTTCTAAGATTAACCACGCACTATTTTCTGAATTTTGATTTAGGATTAAGAAATAACGGTATTTGGAGTATTGGAGTTGTGGAGTCGAGTTCCCAATGACGAATGACTAATGACAACTAACAACTAACCACTAACCACTCACCAATTATCCACTCACCAATTTATGAAATGCCCGATGCGCCTGTTCATCATGCAACGGTGTTTTCTCTTTCTTTGATTGAATGAGTTTCGATAGAGAATATCCGCTTTCAATTCTTTCGATGGTGACGATATTCTCATTCACTGTGTAGCAAACTCTCCATGATTTTATTGCAAGAACTAAAGTTCCGTCCGCACGTTGCTTTGTCCGACGAAACGAATGAGGGAGAGGATCGAGCGAAAGTGTTTTACTCGCTTGAGGAAGTAAGGAAATGTTGTAGTTCGATTCGAGCCAATCTGCTTGTGCTTTGACAAGAGAACTACATTTTACTTGATAATCAATTATTTTCTTCGATACTTCATCGAGCCAACCTGCACGGGAATTAGGAAAGGCATCAGCGTATGGAATGTACGGTTTGATGTCGAGGATGGGAGTTCCATCAAGCAAGTCAGGATTGGCAACGCGGAGTGTGAGTCCGTTTATTTCTAACAATGTGCAGAGAGAAAGTCCGACTGGATTAGGACGATGCGGAGAGCGAGTGGAGAAGACTCCCCGCTTTTTCTTCCCGCTCCTTGGTGGAAGCACTTTCGGTTTCCAATCTTCGTTCTTGTGAAACCAATAGAGAATCCAAATCCGTTCAAAGCCGGAAAGGTCTTCAAGCGCCTGCTCAAAGTTTTGGTGAGGAAAGAGTTCGATGATACCTTCGACCTGTTGTTCATCCATTCCCGGTTGTCGCGGAGTCAGGAATTTATCTTTGTACGGCGTGTGGATGATGCCGATGGGTTTGAGGATGAGATTCATATGTGATAGAAATTCACCACGGATACTTACGGAAAAAGCCGCGGATGTTCACAGATAGGAAGTACCACAGTAACTCATAATGTTTAATTCTGAATCACTGTGAGTAGAAAAAATGATGATAAAATAACAAGCGTTGTCTTTTTCATAAAAGACCTTTCAGAGATAATGTAAGATTGTGTATGAAAACGAAAAAAGATAGTGGAAGGGAGGAGAATAAGCAAACGAGATGATGGGTTCGAAATCCCGAACTATTGTTAGAGTATTAACTCTTCAGGATTTCTTCTCGTGTCCCAAACATGTAAAATCTCAATACCATTATCGCTTACTTGATACACGATAAGATAATTTCCTTTTACAAAGCACCGTTCATTTTCATCTCGAAATCGTCTTCCCATAAATGGAAATTGAGAAAGAAAACGACAAAGGGCAATAAATTCTTTATCTAATTTTTGACTATACAGTTTATTACCAAGTCTCGTTGACCAATACTCAAGAATGTTCAGCCGGTCATCTAATGCATTCGAAGACCAAATTACTTTTCGAGCCATTGCTGGACAACCAAATTCGCTTCTTCTTCTGAATAGGATTTTCCTGTGGCAAGCTGTTCTTTTGCTTCATCAATTCTTGCTAACTGTTTTGCTGTAAGAATTAACTCGGGATGGATATTTTGCGTAGGAACGTCGAGGAGGGATTTAATGTACGATAATAGTTCCTCGTCTTCAGTTGTTTCCACCTGATGGTGAATATAATGTTTTAATTCTGTACTACTCATTAAGATTACTCTCCTTGAAATTATTGAAAAGAATATTACTGTCGAGTAATTCGGTTTTTCCACTCATGGCGTTGCTCTCGTTGCAATTCGACCGGGTCTATTTCTCTTGTTTTTGTGTATTGATTTTGTCTGAATGAACATACTGCATTTTCTGTGTAGATGCAATTTAGTATGAGACAAAAGGTTATTCATTCTACGTTGATTCAAACAAGGAATAAAATTGTGATGTATAATTTCTTTAAAAAACTTCTGATGGAACATTTACATTATCGTAAAGGAATTCGGGTGCAAGGTCTGCGCCATTATCCCAAACTATAGTTCCAAGTTCAGGGTCAACACGAAATTTTTTGAATTCTTCTATGTTGAGTAAGGGTTCAAACATTTCACCCCACAATTCATCACGTAAATCTATTTCACCTTCCGTTCCATCTTTGAACTGTATCCAAATTGTATAGTCTTTAAGATACTTTGCATGTAAAACTTGTGGTATCATATTTATTCTAAAGGAGTAATTTTCTTAAGTGGTTTTCTTTGTATTGCTAAATTCCAATCGTCTAAAAGTTCTTGTTTGTGTAATTCACACCATTCGAGAACATGTCGTAATGCTCTTGGTGGAAAATATCCGTTGACAGTTCCTGTTTCAATTTCGACAGTGATTCTGTAGTCACCGTATTCTGCATGAAAATGTGGCTTCCCATGTTCGCGGTAATAGATTGCAATAACAATTCCTAAAAAACGACTTATCTCAGGCACAGATGATTGTAAGGGAATTCAATGAAAATTGCAAATCACTTTCAATGGTTATTTGTTGATAAGTTTGTTGTGCGTTCCACTGAGTAATAACTGAGCAACAATCGCTCCAACAAAAGCATACAGCATATCCGATTGAGTATCCCAAATATATCCCTGCGTACCGAGGAACGCATCAGCCGCTTCGCCGGTGAGGAGCGCAGCGAGCCACTCGATAAATTCATACACTGCACTAATTGCAAGACAGACTGATGTAACGAGGAAGAAGAGCCAACCCTTTTTCACAACGACATTCAATCCAATAAACAATTCCCGTGCGATGATTGCAGGAACAAATCCCTGTGCGAAGTGACCAACCTTGTCGTAGTTGTTTCTTGTTTGATGAAACAGATCGCGAAGCCAATCAAACAACGGAACTTCAGCGTAGGTGTAATGTCCGCCGACAAAAAGTATCATCGAATGAAGAAGAATGAGTGTATAGGTAAGATTTGTGAATCGGAAGCGATTGTAGGTGTAAATGAGAATTGCAATACCAATCAACGCAGGAAAGACTTCTAACAACCACGTGAAATACTCTTTCGGATTGATTGCCGACCAAATCAGAGTAAGAAAGAAAATAGAAAGAAATGCAAGATGAATGCGGGGAATGCGTTGCATAAAAAAAAGAGTCCGATGTTATATCGGACTCATCTTCAATTAACCGTTTGAGTGAAGGGCGATTTTGTTTCCTTCGCAATCAATGAACATTGCCATGTGACCAATTTCAGGAGTAATCTGGGTTTTGGGAAGAATAACTTTTCCGCCCGCGCCTTCGACTTTGTTCAACACTGCCGATAAGTCAGGATTGCCATTGAGATAGACGAGTGTTCCATCCATACTCGGTTTATAGTTTTCTCCTTTACAGAGCGAACCACTTGCGGCGCCGGGTTCGGCGGGGAAGAATGCCATGTTCGTTCCCATCATTTCCATTGCTTCTAACTTGAAGCCGAAGATTGTTTCGTAGAACAGTTTTGCGCGTTCGAAATCCGCTACTGGAATTTCAAACCAATTGATGTAGTTTTTCATTGTTTCTTTCTGTTAAGTGTTTGAGGATTTGTTAACTGAATTTAATTCCTTGTGCAATTTTATCAACTGCCTTTTGAATACGTGATTCCCGTGTCTCAAGTTTCTTTGCACTTTCAATCCAATTCACATATTCTTTTCTGTTAGTATAGTTTGAGGATTCAAACTTATCCAACACGTGAGCAATTTTCATTGCCTGTTTGAAATCATCCGGGATGATGATTGTTCTTTCAATCTTCTTTATTCCCTGAGCATTGATAGCAACCGCTTCCTGAATATACTTGATGACTGTTTTCTCATCAATCTCGGAAACAGTTCTGTACTTTATTCCGCGGTTGTGCGCGTTCGATTGACCATCGGTGAAGAGTTTCTTCGGGTCTTTCATCGAAGCGCCTTCAAAGAATGTGAACGTAACATGTTCACGGAAAGCGCTGAACCCGCAAATCATTCCCTGCTTATTGAAGTTCGGTCCCCATTTCCAATCTTCAACAATATCCGGGTCTGTTGCGTGGATAAGTTCGCGGAGTTTAATGCAAATCTCCCGTGAGAAATCGGGAAGTTCTTCAATATATTCGTCAATCAGTTTTTTGGCTTCGTTATTTACAAGCGACATAATTTTCTATTTAATAAATGGATGATTCGATATGTTGGTGTTCAAACCTCATATACAGTATTAGAGTTTCGAGCGGTGCAAGTATAAGAGATTTCTCAATCAAAGTCAATAGGGTGAACGAGAAAAAATTATCTTTGTTTCTTACCTAAGATTTTCCTACCTTTTCAGCCAAAATAACCAAGAAATCGAAATTTCACTGAATTTGAAATGCACATTGCGGACAACGGACTCACATCAATTTTACCTGTTTTATCAGTTACCATTCTCTCGCTTCTTGTTCTTCTTATTGAATCGCTCCTCAAAGATAATGAAAAAATTAGTTTTTGGGTAAGCACACTTGGCTTGCTCGTCAGCGGCGCTGTTTCGGTCTTCACACTCAGTTGGCGTGGTGTGGCATTTAACGGAATGATTTCAGTCGGAGGGTTCGGAAGTCTCTTTGCCGTTCTCTTTATCTTTGCAGCGCTGTTTACAATTATTTTATCAAGAGATTATCTACAAAAGACCTACAAACGACTCGGTGAGTTTTATCTGCTCATCCTGTTTGCTGTTCTTGGTATGATGTTGATGGCGGCGGCAAATGACCTTATCGTTCTCTTCCTTGGAATAGAATTGATGTCAATTTGCCTTTATGTTCTTGCAGGGTTTTTACGTCAGAATCAGAAATCAAATGAATCGGCGATGAAGTATTTCCTTCTCGGCGCGTTTGCAACCGGATTTATTCTCTACGGAATCGCACTCATTTATGGAAGCGCAGGAACAATGAATCTCTTTACCATTGTTCAAAATGCTTCTCTTTTGATGTCTCAAAAGATTTTTCTTGCCGGACTCGGTTTATTGATGATTGGCTTCGCGTTCAAAGTCGCGGCAGTTCCGTTTCACATGTGGGTTCCCGATGTGTATGAAGGTTCACCGACGGTCGTTTCGGGATTTATGTCAACGGGGGCGAAAGCGGCGGCGTTTTCAGCGTTCCTCCTCGTGTTTGCACATCAGGCGTTTGGCGGGGAGAATTTCAAACTTGCTTTGTCTGTTATCGCCGCGGCTTCAATGGTTCTCGGAAATATCGTTGCGATTTCTCAATCAAACATTAAAAGAATGTTAGCGTACTCAAGCGTCGCTCATGCAGGATATATGCTTGCCGGACTTGCCGCCTCAAACGCATTAGGAAAAACCGGAGTCGTGTTTTACCTCGCCGCTTATACGTTTATGAATCTCGGTGCGTTCGGCATCATCTCTTTATTTGAAAAAAAGAGTGAAAAGAATCTTACGATTGATGATTACGCGGGAGTTGCAAACAAGAAACCATTTCTTGCCGCATTGATGGCAGTCTTCATGTTCGCACTATCGGGACTACCCCCGTTTGCCGGATTTCTCGGAAAGTATTACGTCTTTGCCGCCGCAGTGAACGCAGACCTAACATGGCTTGCAATTCTCGGAGTTCTCACAAGCGCAATCGGAGCATATTACTACCTCCGAATTGTCGTGATGATGTATTTCAAAGAAGGTGGGATGGAAGCGCCCGCTCGGATTTCCGGCTTGAGTTTAGCAATGCTTTCGATTGTTGCCTTCATGATTTTTGAATTAGGAATCTTTCCCTCAACGTTATTGAACACGATTACCAACGTGTTCTGACATGGAACGTGCCGTTACCTCAGATGAAATGCGTTCGTTTGATGGCTATGCCATTAACAGGCTGAACATCCCAAGTTTGCTCTTGATGGAGAACGCCGGAAAGGGTGTTGTCCAAAAGATGAACGAGCAATTTGGTGATTTGTCCGTCAAACTTGTTTACATTCTCTGCGGGAAAGGAAATAATGGAGGAGATGGATTCGTCGTTGCCCGGCACCTGTTGATTCATGGTTCAAAAGTGGAAGTAATTCTTACATGCAAGCCGAATGAACTGAAAGGCGACCCGCTCACAAACTTCAACATCCTAAAATCACTTTTAAGTAAATCAAGCGAATCAACCGAATCAAGGAAATCAAGAGAATCCCATAAATCCCGGTCAGGGGTCGTTCAATTTTCTTCTTTGAAAAAAATGAAAATGCTCCAACCACCCGACATTATTGTTGATGCACTCTTTGGTACGGGATTCAAAGGTGAGTTAAACGGGAAGTATAAATCATTAGTTGAATGGGCGAATGAACTTCCGGCAAAAAGAGTAAGCATTGATATTCCATCAGGAGTGAATGCAGACAACGGAGTTGCAGAAGGAGTTGCTTTCAAAGCCGATATAACCGTAACAATGGCGCTCAAGAAGATTGGGTTAACTCTTAATCAAGGAAGAAGTTACGGCGGACATTTAGAAGTGGTGGATATTGGTGTTCCTACCGATTTACCCATCGTTGGAAAATTTCAAACCTACATCATTGAGCAAAAAGATGTTCAGGCAACACTACCGGTTCGTTCTTTCAATGTTCATAAACATAGCGTTGGAAAGATACTCGTGTTAGCCGGTTCAGTCGGGTTAACAGGCGCGGCGGCAATGGTTTCCGAATCTGCAATGAAAGTGGGAGCAGGAGCAGTTGTTCTTGGAACTCCAAAATCGGTTTATTCAATTCTCGCAAAGAAACTGACTGAGGTTATGACTGAACCGTTGGATTCAACCGACGAAGGAAGTTTAAGCCAATCATCGCTTCCTGAGATTGAAAAGCTTCTTCAGTGGGCTGACATGTTGGTGTTAGGTCCCGGGCTTTCGAGAAATCAGGAAACACAACAACTGATTCAGCATCTTGTTTCAACATCAACCAAACCGATGCTGATTGATGCCGATGGATTGAATGCGATTGCGGAAAATCCTTCATGTTTGAAGAAACGAAAAACAAAAGAAGTCATTCTTACACCGCACACAGGAGAATTAAGCCGAATCATCAAACTTTCTTCAGAAGAGATAGAGAAGAATCGGATTGAAATTGCACGAAGGGTTGCGAAGGAATTCAAAGTAACGTTGGTCCTCAAAGGCGCACCGACAGTGACTGCAACACATGAAGGAAAAGTATTTATCAACTCAACCGGAAATCCGGGAATGGCGACGGCGGGTTCAGGCGATGTGTTGGCAGGACTTATTGCCGGATTGTGGGGACAAGGAATGACCTCCGATGAAGCGGCTTGGTGCGGCGTGTTTCTCCATGGAAAAGCGGGAGACCTTGCAAAAGTGAAGTATGGTGAGAAAAGTCTGTTGGCAACAGATATTAAAACCTTTGTACCGGAAGCGATTCGGCATGTTGAGTTGGGGTTACACTGAGCGGTTTCATTCGTTCACACTTTTTTCGCTATCGTTTTCCGGCGTTCGTCTGGGCAATCATTATTTTTATAGCATCCTCAATTCCATCAGTTCGGTTGCCAAAGTTGGAGTTGATTTCCGTTGACAAGTTGTTGCATATCGGAATCTTTTTCGTTCTCGGAGTTTTGGTCTTTCGTGCTTTTGAATCAAACAAACAAGAACCGATGAAAACGTGGAAGCGAGTTGTATTATCTTCCTTGCTCACAATCAGTTACGGCGTTGCAGATGAAGTTCATCAGAGTTTCGTTCCCGGAAGACATTTGGATAAATACGATATGCTTGCCGATGCAATTGGCGCGATTGTGGCTGTTGGAATTTCTTACTTTTTCATGAAGAGACGCCATAAGAAACTTGTGGCGAATTGAGTGCTTTGGAATTTGAACGGGGTTTGGTTAATTTCATCCCATGCAATTTCTCTTAGATAAAACCGACGGTCCCGCTCGTCTCGGAAGAGTTTTCACCGACCACGGAGTTTTTCATACGCCTGCGTTTATGCCGGTTGGAACTCAAGGAACGGTAAAAGCAATTCAACCGAGAGAGTTAGAAGAAATCGGCGCTGAAATTATTCTTGGTAACACGTACCATTTGTATCTTCGCCCGGGAACCGAGATATTGGAGCAGGCGGGCGGATTGCATACATTCAACGGTTGGAAAAAGCCAATCCTGACAGACAGCGGCGGATTTCAGGTGTTTAGTCTTTCGGAGTTACGGAAGATTTCGGAAGAGGGTGTTCAGTTCCGTTCGCATCTTGATGGCTCGACGCATTTCTTCACGCCGGAAAATGTAGTGGATACACAGCGAAGCATCGGCTCCGACATTATGATGGTGCTGGATGAATGTACGCCGTATCCTTCGACATTTGAATATGCAAAACGCTCCGGCGAGTTGACGTTGCGATGGGCTGAACGATGCCTGAACCGTTTTCGTGAGACAGAAGGCTTGTACGGCTACACACAGGCGTTGTTTGGAATTGTTCAGGGAAGTACGTTTCCTGAATTGCGAAAATTTTCTGCCAACGGTTTGATAAATTTGGAGTTTGATGGTTATGCGATTGGCGGGCTTGCAGTCGGTGAGCCGGCTGAAGCAATGTATGAAATGATTTCGGTTTGCACGGAAATTTTGCCTGAAAACAAACCGCGATATTTGATGGGTGTCGGAACGCCGGAAAATCTGATTGAAGCAATCGAGCGTGGTGTTGATATGTTCGATTGTGTGATGCCGACTCGAAACGGGCGCAACGCGATGTTGTTTACGTCGCATGGAAATCTGAACATCACGAACGCTCAGTTCAAAAACGATTTTGAACCGGTTGATGCGCAATGTGGTTGTTACACATGTAAGAATTTCAGTCGGGCGTATGTGCGTCATCTGTTTCAGGCGAAAGAAATTTTAGGATTACAACTTGCAACGATTCACAATCTGGCTTTTTATCAAACATTGATGAGAGAAGCAAGGCAGGCGATTGCTTGTGGTGAGTTTGCGCAATGGAAGAAACAACGATTATTTAATCAACAAGAAGTAACAGAATACATTTAACAATTTATTTGGAGAACATTTGAACACATTTGATTTATTTGCAATGGCGCCTTCCGGTGATGGTGGCGGTGGAAGCATGATTAGCACGCTTGTCATGTTTTCGCTCATCATTTTTATTTTTTATTTCATGATTATTCGTCCGCAACAGAAGCGAGCAAAGGAACGTCAGCAACTTTTGGACGGAGTGAAGAAGGGTGATAAGATTGTCACCGTTGGCGGTCTTCACGGAACAGTCATTGGCGTCGAAGAAAAAACATTACTCATTCAGGTTGCTGATGACGTAAAGTTAAAGTTTGAAAAAACAGCAGTTCAAACAATTGACCGACCATCGGAAGAGAAAGTAGGAAAAACGAGCTAACTCTTGAAATTCGAAATCCGAATATCGTAATTCCTTACGGGTCGTTGACTGAGCATAGTCTAAATTCAAAATATAAAACTGTCACATGAGCTTGTTTCATTGTCAATTTCACGTGAGTTTAGATGCCGAAATAAATTCGGCATGACGATTTTTTTGAATTATGACTATTTGGGATTTCGATAGTAAAGATTGTTTAGTATTTAGAGTTTAGCAAGTAGATATTTTAAATTATGGCTCACGATAAAACAAAACTCAGCACGATTGAAGAAGGCATCGCCGATTTACAGGCGGGAAAAATCGTCATCGTCGTTGATGATGAAGACCGCGAAAACGAAGGCGACATGATTGTCGCGGCGGAAAAATGTACACCGCAAATCATGAACTTCATCATCAAAAAAGCGGGCGGAATTGTCTGCGCTGCGCTCACGACTCAACGTGCGAAGGAATTGAATCTTGAGTTAATGGTTGAAACAAACACTGCGCTTCATGAAACGCCGTTTACTGTTTCGGTGGATTATATTCACGGAACGTCCACAGGAGTTTCCGCCCCCGACCGAAATGCAACGGTGAAAGCGCTGATTGACTCAAAGACGAAACCAAGTGACCTTGCTCGTCCCGGACATATCTTTCCGTTGCGTGCTATGGAAGGCGGAGTTCTTCGTCGCGCCGGACACACGGAAGCAGTAGTGGATTTGTGCAAGTTTGCAGGATTGTATCCATCAGGTGTATTGTGTGAAATTTTGAATGAAGATGGTTCAATGGCTCGTTTGCCTGAATTGACTGAACTCGCTCAGAAACATTCACTAAAAATTATCAGCGTTCGAAACTTGATTGAATACAGGATGCAACGCGAGAAATTAGTTCAACGCATTGTTTCGACGACATTGCCAACGCAGTATGGTGACTTTGAAATCAATCTTTACAAAAGCGAAACGGACAACCACGAACACATCGCACTTGTACGTGGAGAAATATCGCCCTCCAAACCTACTCTCGTTCGCGTACACTCGGAGTGTCTGACAGGAGATGTGTTCAGTTCTATTCGATGCGATTGCCACGACCAACTTAACGCGGCGATGAAACTTGTTGCAAAAGAAGGAACCGGAGTTATACTCTACATGCGACAGGAAGGACGCGGTATTGGATTATCAAACAAACTCAAAGCATACAAACTGCAAGACGAGGGACTCGATACGGTTGAAGCAAATGAGAAACTCGGCTTCCGACCTGACTTGCGCGATTATGGAATCGGCGCGCAAATACTTCGTGACCTTGGTGTTGCCAAAATGCGTCTCATGACCAACAATCCGAAAAAAGTTGTCGGGTTGCATGGCTACGGTTTGGAAATCGTTGAACGTGTTCCATTGGAGATGGAAGCAAGCGATTCAAACGAAAAATATCTCAAAACAAAACGGGACAAACTCGGGCACCTAATTCTTGTTGACAAGAAAAAAGCATCCGGCACTTGATTTTCTGAATTTCTTATCGTAAATTCAATCAGTCTTAATTAAGAATAGCCACCATTCTTCGGAGTGGTGGCTGTTTCTTTTCTTTGAGCTAACTAAAATATTATGTTTTATCATTTATGAATGAATCAAATAAAAATAACGGGTACGTGTATTTAACGAAAGAGCGACTTCGTGAACTCGAACGTGAGTTGCAAGAACTCAAAACAAAAGGGCGCTCTGAATTGTCTCAAAAAATCGGTGAGGCACGAAGCCATGGCGACCTTTCTGAAAATGCAGAATACGATGCGGCGAAAGAAGAACAAGGTCTGTTAGAACTCCGTATTTCCAAGATGGAAAATACGTTGGCGCGTACGCGAATTATTGAGAGTAAAGATCTTCCGAATGATAAAGTATATATTCTCTCAAATGTCCGGCTTAAAGATTTACGTTTCGGTGACGAAGTTACATACTTACTCGTAGCACCCGAAGAAGCAGATTTTGATGCGAATAAAATTTCTGTCACATCACCAATCGGCAAAGGATTGATGGGAAAAGTAAAAGGAGACAAAGTAAAAATTACCGTTCCTGCCGGTTTTCTTGAATATGAAATTTTAGATATTACGAGATAAGTTCCCGATGTAAAAGCGATTGTGTTTCCGTGCCGAAGAATTTAGAAGTCAAAGCAAAGATACAAAGCATTGAAGCGGCGGAATCAATGGCATGCTCGCTTCAAGCGAAGTTTATTTGTAAGATGAAACAGGTTGACACGTATTTCAATGTCAATCAAGGGAGATTGAAACTGCGAGAGATTGATGATAAAGAAGCAGAATTGATTTTCTATCACCGTCCTGAATCTGAAAATCAGAGGATGAGTGATTTCAAAGTGATTCATCTTGTCGAATGGCAAGAGTTGAAAGAGGCTTTGACGCTATCGCTTGGAGTCAAAGAGCGAGTTGAAAAGTACAGGACGTTGTTCATGTTTGATTCGACAAGGATTCATTTCGATGAAGTAACAGGATTGGGGATGTTTATTGAGTTTGAAGTACCTGTTAGCGATTCGCCTGAACAGGCAAAGCGAACAATGAACTACTTGGTTCAAAGTTTTAGAATCAAAGATGAGGATTATTTCAAACACTCTTATTCCGATTTGTTATTGGAGAGGAGGTAACTTCTTACTTAATTCAGTCTTTTTCAAGTCTTCTTGCTTGGTTTAGGTTAATTTGCTATATTTGCACCCATAAAATTGGGGAATAACTTCCGCCATAGGCGGAGTAGAGAGTAATCCCGTTCAAGCGGGATTGAAGTCGCTGGTTTTGTGAATTAAATTAAAATGCGGGAATAGCTCAGTTGGTAGAGCGCAACCTTGCCAAGGTTGATGTCGCGGGTTCGAATCCCGTTTCCCGCTCTCAATGCAAAAGTAAAAATGCCTACGGCTCGTAGAGAAAATGGAAAAGTAGAGTTGTAACTTCTTACTTTCCGAGCAAACGGGCTTTTTTAATTTTGCATTTTTCATTTTGAATTGACTGGTGCCGTACCGCACCCGCCGAAGGCGGGGAAGAGTGGTAAGTGGATATACGATGTTTACAGTTTATGTTCTGAAAAGTTTGAAGGATGGAAAGAATTATACAGGTTATACGGTTGATATCGAAAGACGGTTAAAGGAACATAACGGCGGTAAAACAGAATCAACTAAACGAAGACGTCCGTTTGTTTTGATTTATACTGAAGAATATGTGACAGAGGACGATGCAAAACAACGGGAGAGATATTTAACAAGTGGAAAGGGGAGAGAAGAATTGAAGAATATTTTGACTGGTGCCGTACCCAAGTGGTAAGGGAGAAGTCTGCAAAACTTTTATGCAGCGGTTCGAATCCGCTCGGCACCTCTGGTTAGTGATTGGATAATTCGTTAATTAGTGATTTGTGATTTGAATGTGTTGTGTTCTGTATGAAACTAATTAACTACTCATGAGTTAACTAATCATCAATTAACAAGTCACCAAGCAATGCCGGGGTGGCGAAACTGGTAGACGCACAGGACTTAAAATCCTGTTCTTCGCAAGGAGAGTGTCGGTTCGATTCCGATCCCCGGCACAAACGCAAAGTTAAAAGTTATCAGTGATAAGTTAAAAATTGATGTACCTTTTTTAATTTTTAATTTTGCATTTTTCATTGTTCCGGGATCTTAGCTCAGTTGGTTAGAGCGCTACCTTGACATGGTAGAGGTCATAGGTTCGAGTCCTATAGGTCCCACAAAATTTGAAGATGGCAACGAAACTTACTTTTCCTGACGGTAGCGTCAGAGAATTTCAACAAAGTGTTACCGGATACGAAGTTGCACAGAGCATTAGTTCCGGATTAGCGCGTGAAGCACTCGCAATTGAGGTCAATGGCGAGGTGTGGGATTTATCGCGCCCGCTTCCGACCGACGCTTCAGTGAAACTTTTGAAGTGGGATGATGCGAACGGCAAGTACGCGTTCTGGCATAGTTCCGCGCACTTGATGGCGGAAGCAGTAGAGGCGATTTTCCCCGGAACGAAATTCGGAATCGGTCCACCGATTGAAGAAGGTTTCTATTACGACATTGATACGAACGGACATTCACTCACGCCGGAAGATTTGCAGAAAATCGAGGCGAAGATGGTTGAACTTGCCAAGTTAGATTCAACTTACAAACGCGAAGAACGACAGTGGGAAAATGCTGTTGAATATTTCAAGCAAAAAGGCGATCAGTACAAACTTGAATTATTGGATGAATTAAAAGGTCAAACAATTACTTTTTATCATTCAGGTAAGTTTACAGATTTATGCTATGGTCCGCATTTGCCTTCGACAGGAAAAATCAAAGCAATCAAATTGCTGAGTGTAGCCGGAGCGTATTGGCGGGGAAGCGAAAAGAACAAAATGCTTCAACGCATTTATGCAATCACGTTTCCTTCAAAGAAGGAATTAGATGATTACATGTTCCGTCTCGAAGAGGCGAAACGTCGCGACCATCGGAAGTTAGGAAGAGAACTTGAATTGTTCGCGTTTCATGATGTCGCACCCGGCGCGCCGTTCTGGTTACCGAAAGGAATGATAATCTTCCGCGAGTTGGAAAAATTCATTCGCGAAGAACTTGACAGAGAAGGATATTTGGAAATCAATACACCGATTCTTGTCAAAAAGGATTTGTGGGAACGTTCAGGGCATTGGGCTCACTACAAGGAGAATATGTTCTTCTTCGAACAGGAAGGTGAATCCACGTACAGTCTCAAGCCGATGAACTGCCCGGAAAGTACATACGCATTCTCGTACAAGACGCGTAGTTACAAAGATTTACCATTACGATTTTCAGAAATCGGAAGATTGCATCGGAATGAAATTTCAGGTGCGCTTGGCGGAATGTTTCGTGTTCGCCAAATCACGATGGATGATGCACACATTTACTGTCGCCCCGACCAAATTCTTTCAGAGATAAACAGACTGATAGGATTGGTCACGAAAGTTTATCGTATATTCGGATTAGAAGCGCAGTTCAAACTTTCGACAAAGCCGGACGAAGCAATGGGCGAACCCGCGTTGTGGGAACAGGCAGAAGCATCATTACGAAGTGCACTCGAAAGCAATGGTCTGAAATATTCCATCAAAGAAAAAGATGGCGCGTTTTACGGACCGAAGATTGATATTCAAATTAAAGATGCAATCGGACGTGAATGGCAAGTTGCAACAATTCAACTTGATTTTGTGATGTTGCCGGAACGTTTCGACCTCGAATATGTCGCTGAAGACGGAACACGGAAACGTCCTGTTGCAATTCATCGTGCTATCTTTGGTTCATTCGAACGTTTCATCGGAATCATCACAGAGCATTTTGCCGGAGCGTTTCCTGTTTGGTTGGCGCCTGTGCAAGTTGCAGTCATGCCGATTACCGATGCACAACGTGAATATGCTCAGTCAGTCTATGATGCCTTGAAAGTGAACGGTCTCCGTGTTGAAATGGATGACCGGAGTGAAAAAATTAATTACAAAATTCGTGACTGGGAAACCAAGAAAGTCCCGTTCATGCTTGTTGTTGGTCAGAAAGAAAAAGAAACTTCGACAGTCTCGGTTCGTCAACATAAACGGGGTGATGTTGGCGTGATGGGATTAGCAGAATTAGCAGAAAAAATTAAACAAGAATATTTAACAAAATCGTTACCACAATAGGAGATACGTTATTAAGGGTTCAGATCAAGTTCGTATAAATGAAGAAATCAAAGCGAAGCAAGTCAGGGTAATTGACGAAAGCGGTCAGCTTGGAGTCATGACGCCTTCCGAGGCGTTGAACATGGCAAGACAACAAGGTCTTGATCTGATTGAAATTGTTCCGAATGCACAACCGCCTGTCTGTAAAATTATGGACATCGGCAAGTACAAGTACGAACAATCAAAGAAAGAACGTATCCAACGAAAAAATCAGCAAGTAACATTGCTGAAAGAATTGCGTTTTCATCCGAACACCGATGACCACGATGTGGAATTCAAAATTCGTCACGCAAAACAATTTCTTGAAGACGGACACAAAGTCAAAGCGACAGTTGTGTTCAAAGGTCGGGAGATGACGTACACCGAGCAGGGCAGAGTACTGCTTGCCCGGATTGCGGAAAGTTTAGCAGACTTTGCCAAGGTTGACCAAGAAGCAAAATTAGAAGGTCGAAGCATGGCGATGATATTCGCCCCGGAACGCGGGTCGAAGAAAAAAGGTAGTATTAAATCAAAAGAATCACAATCATAGTTGAATTATGCCAAAGCAAAAATCAAATTCAGGTGCAAGAAAACGTTTCAAACTCACCGCAAGCGGAAAAGTAAAACGTAAGCGAGCATTTCGCAGTCATATCCTCACATCGAAGACGACGAAGCGAAAGCGCCACCTTCGTAAATCAACGCTCGTTCATGAGACCGAGTCGAAAAAAATAGCAATCATGATTCAATCATAACTTTGAACAGGAGAAAACGAAATGCCACGTTCACAAAATAAAGTAGCATCGCATCGGAGACGGAAACGTCTTCTGCAACGCGCGAAAGGATATTGGGGCGCACGAAGTAAAGTCCTCACGATCGCGAAACATCACCTTGATAAGGCGGGACAACACGCCTACCGCGACCGTAGAAAAAAGAAACGGGATTTCCGTCAACTGTGGATTGCGCGTATCAATGCCGCCTCACGATTGTATGGAACAACATACTCACGCCTGATTGATGCTCTCAATAAAAAGAGTGTTGACATCAACAGAAAAGTGTTAGCCGATTTGGCAGCGCGTCATCCGAACGCGTTCGCTGAAGTCGTAAAATTTGCAACAGCGTAAATCTTCTTTCAAGATATTTGAAATCAGGGACGAGCATCTGCTCGTCCCGTTCTTTATTTTTGAAGAAGATTTTTCATTTTTGAAATGAACTTGTGCCATGCTTGATACGATAACCGCAATCAAACAAACCGCCTTGAATGAACTCGAAGGAGTGAGCGATGTTCAATTGCTCGATGCGTTCAGAATCAACTTTCTTGCCCGTAAAGGACAGATCGCTGATTTGTTTGACAAGTTGAAGGACGTTCCTTCAGACCAACGACCATCCGTCGGAAAGGCGTTGAATGAGTTGCGTGTTCTTGTTCAAACAAAGTTTGATGAAAAGAAAGCCGCTCTCGAACAGACAACACAAAAACGGACTTCAAAAATTGATTTATCGCTCCCGGGAAAAACGCATTGGGTTGGTTCAAAGCATCCGCTCATGCAGACGCTTGATGAAATCAAGCGCATTTTCTTGGGAATGGGATTCACTGTAGAAACCGGTCCTGAGATTGAAGATGATTACCATAATTTTGAAGCGCTCAACTTCCCACCCGACCATCCTGCGCGAGATATGCAGGATACTTTTTTCATCACAGAAAAAGTTCTTCTCAGAACGCACACCTCGCCTGTTCAAATCCGCGTTATGGAAAAGCAACAGCCGCCGATTCGCGTTATCATTCCCGGCCGTGTTTACCGGAATGAAGCGGTAAGCGCGCGCAGTTATTGCCTGTTCCATCAGGTCGAAGGATTGTATGTGGACACGCATGTAAATTTTGCAGAGTTGAAGGGAACGTTGGTTGCATTTGCAAAACAATTGTACGGGAGCAGTTTGAAATATCGCTTCCGTCCGAGTTTCTTTCCATTCACAGAGCCGAGCGCAGAAATGGATATTACATGCTTTCTCTGCCAGGGAAAAGGATGCCGTGTTTGTAAAGGTTCAGGTTGGCTTGAAATTCTTGGTTGCGGGATGGTTGACCCGAATGTCTTTACTTCAGTCAGATACGACACGGAAAAGTACACGGGCTACGCGTTCGGAATGGGAATTGAACGCATCACGATGTTGAGGTATGGCATTGATGACATCAGACTATTGTTTGAGAATGACATCCGGTTCCTGTCACAATTCTAAGCGGCGATTGAGTTTATGAAAGTTTCGTTAAAGTGGTTACAAGAGTATGTTAATATCATCATCTCGCCGGAGGAGTTGGCGCATAAGTTAACAATGGTCGGTCTTGAGATTGAGGATATCGAATATCTCGGAGCGAAGTACGAAAAGTTTGTTGTCGGAAAAGTTCTTGAGGCGAGCAAACATCCGAATGCAAACAAGTTAACTGTCTGTAAGGTTGATGTCGGAAGCGAAGTATTGCAAATTGTTTGCGGCGCGCCGAATGTTGCTCTCGGACAAGTCGTTGCCGTCGGACTTTCCGGCGCGGTAGTTCCGCACAACCAACACGACCCAGATGGAAAGCCATTTACTCTCTCCAATGTCAAACTCCGCGGCGTCGAATCGTTCGGAATGATTTGTTCTGCATACGAACTCGGTTTGGGTGAGGATAAAGACGGAATCATTGTGTTTGAATCGGAGGCGAAAGCCGGAACTCCCTTGGCAGAATTTTTAGGTCAGGATGACATTGTATTTGAAGTAGGAATTACACCGAACCGAGCCGACGCTCTCAGTCACATTGGAATCGCAAGAGAGGTTGCCGCTCTTCTCGAATCAAAAATTGCCTATCCCAAAATCAATCTTCAAGAATGTTCAAAAAAAACTTCCGAAGCGGCTACAATCATTATTAATGATATTGAAAACTGCCCGAGATATTCGGGACGGGTTTTGCTGAATGTGAAGGTTGGAGAATCACCCAAGTGGTTGCAAAACAGATTGACTGCAATCGGGATTCGTCCCGTGAATAACGTGGTTGATGTAACTAATTATGTTCTCATGGAATACGGTCATCCGCTTCATGCCTTTGATTACGATACATTGGCGGGAAACAAGATTGTTGTGAAGTGCGCGAAGGAAGGGGAGAAGTTCACAACGCTTGACCATAAAGAACGAACACTGAAAAGCGACACGCTCATGATTTGTGATGGCGAAAGGAACATCGCAGTCGCCGGAGTGATGGGAGGAGAGAATACCGAGATTACAGAAACGACGAAAAATGTGTTGCTTGAAAGCGCGTATTTCAATCCGAGAAGCGTCAGACGTACGGCAAAGTATTTAGGCATCTCTTCCGATGCTTCACAACGATTTGAGCGTGGAGCAAATCCGAATATTACAGCGGTTGCAATTGACAGAGCCGCTCAACTCATTCAGGAATTATGCGGAGCGGAAGTTCTTCAAGGCGTGCTTGATGTTTATCCTCAAAAAATTCAACAGCGCATTGTTCCGGTTAGAGTCAGTCGTACCAATCAACTGCTCGGAACAAACCTAGAAAGAAATGATGTCGTCAATCTTTTGAAGAAGATTGAACTAACTCCTTTACCATCAAAGCAAAACGCGAACGAAGATACCATAGAGTTTGAAGTTCCAACCTACCGCATTGACCTTGAACGTGAAATTGATTTGATTGAAGAAGTAGCGCGGGTATTCGGTTACGATAACATTCAAACTGATACTTCATCAAGGTTTACTTTTTCTTCCCAACCGCCTAAACGGGATTTTGAAAACGAACTGCGAGAGTGGTTTGTGGGTCGTGGATTTCATGAAGCAGTCATCAATTCGATGAATGATATTGAAACAGCGAAATTGGCATCAAATGAATTTGTCGAAGTGGCAAATCCAATCAGCAAAGATATGGCTGCATTGCGAACAAGCATGTTGCCCGGACTTTTGAATTCTGTCCGAAGCAATATCTTTCACGGAACGAAAGACGTTCGTTTGTTTGAATTCGGACGAGTGTATTTCAAAAAGGAAGCCCCGAAACAGGGAGATTATGTTTCAGGGTTTTATGAAGAAGACCGCTTGGCAATCGTTCTAAGCGGCTTGGCTGAACGACGACATTGGGACGGGCGGGTTCAAAAATCTGACATGTTTGAACTTAAAGGTGAACTTGAGGCATGTTTCTCTAAAGTTTTTCTTGACAATTATAAATTTATTCCGTATCCTATTGCCGATTTGTTGATGGATGACAGTTTGACAATTGAAATCAATGGTCAGACAATTGGAAAAGTTGGTAAAATTCGTCACGATATGTTGAAGCGATTTGAGATAGAGCAAGATGTTTTCGTTGCAGAATTGAATCTTGCACTGCTTGAACAAAACAAACGGATGAAGAATGTGTATCAACCTTTGCCAAAATATCCATCGGTTATGCGCGACATTGCTGTCGTCGTGGATGAACAAATTCCTGTTGGAACATTGATTGAAGAAATCACAGCGAACGGCGGTTCCCTATTGAAGCAGATTGAACTGTTCGATATTTACAGCGGCGACCAAATTTCGGCAGGGAAAAAGAGTTGTGCGTTTGCACTTGAGTTAACCTCGGAAGACCACACTCTCACACAAGATGAAATAGATAAACAAATTCAATTGATAGTCAAGCATTTATCGGAAAAGTTGAATGCCTCGCTCCGAACATAAGAAAGGAACGTTGTGAGTCAGGTTCAGATAGAAACAGAAAATCAGGTCATACTCGAAACGAACTCGGTAGAATCATCCCTCAAATCGTTGTGGGAGAAGATTCGGTTCAGTGTTGAACTCATCAACCAATTGCGCGCAGATAATACTGCCTTGGTCGAACGACATCAGCAACTAACCGCTGAATTTCAACGGGCGAAAGTTCAGTTTGAAAATCAACTTACAAGTTTGCGAAGTCAAAGCGAACGCGAAGTAAAAGCGTTGAAATCTCAGCAAGAATCTGAAATGAATTCGCTTCACGCGAAACATTCGGCAGAAGTTACGTCACTGAAAAGTAAGTACGAGGATGAGTTACAAGTAACTCGTACCACTTCAGAGGCAGAACTACTGAGCACCAAAACGAAATTAGAAACCGAGATTCAGCAGTTAAAAAATCAATTAGATTCCGAATTGAATTCCTTGTTCGCCCAGCAAGCGGCTGAGGTGACATCATTGAAAAGCAAGTACGAAGATGAACTTGCTTCTACTCGTAGCAGGGCTACTTCTGAACTTCAGAACACGCGGTCAAGTTTAGAGACTGAAATTTCCCAATTGAAAAATCAGTACGAATCGGAATTGAATTCCATCAAAAGTTTATTAAGCACGAAAGAACAGGACATGAAACGGCTGAAGGCGGAAAACGCTCAGTTGAACAACACGGAAGAAAACATCCTGTTCACGAAGGAAGAGAAAGAAGTCCTTCAAAATCGAATTCGGGAGTTGATAGCAAAAATCAATTCTCATTTATAAAACCGGACTAACGTGCGACTCACTTCATCTTCAAAAGCAAACGAAAAATTACAAGAAGATAATTTTGAAAATAAAAGTGAGTCGCACTTTGACAAGGTAATGTGAAGAACAATCAAACAAGAAACTATGCCAACTGACGGAAAAAGCATCAAAGTAAAAATCTTTGGCTCGGAATATCCATTACGCGGTGAGAGCGAAGAACTCACAAAAAAAGTCGCATCGTATGTTGATGAGATGATACAAGCAATTCATCAACGCATCCCGGAACAACCGCCGCTGACGGTGGCTGTTCTTTCAGCATTGAACATCACGGAAGATTTGCTGAAGGAACGTGAGAAGAATCGTTCGATGACGACGGTTGTAGAGACCGAGTTGGGGAAGATGCACTCGTATCTGGACGAGTGCTTGCGTACTGCATAATTGACAGCATTGTTCTTTTCATACATAGTGCAACACATTAAACCGCACTTTACGCCGGCGCATGAGGTTTCCTCATGCGAAATGTCAATCGTAGAAGAATCTGACAAGTGATACGAATAGGGAACTTGACTCGTGAGCATCGTATTGCGGGCTACACTCCGTTTACGGAATCGTTTTTGGGTAACACCTGAGCGACGGTAGATACAAGAAATGTTCAGGCGGGTACCCACTGTGCATTCAGAGAGAGATTCTTTCAAATGCCTGACATGGCAAGTGCGGTTTTGTATTTTATGAAAATAATACTGAAGAGTATGTATGCAAGTTGAATTACTCATAATCATTACAGTTGTTCTTACGGGAATTTCTTTCGCCGCGGGATGGTACATTAATTCCCGTATCGGGCAGAATAAAATTGCCAATGCAGAGGCGCGTGCAAAACAAATTCTCGCTGATGCTGACCGGGATGCGACTAACCTGAAAAAAGAAAAACTCCTTGAAGTTAAAGATGAATGGTACAAGAAGAAACAGGAAGCCGAACAGGACATCAACCAGAAGCGAAATAAACAACAAGCATTCGAGCGGCAGTTAGATGCGCGGGAAGAAAATCTCGAACGCCGCGTGGAGTTGATGGATAAAAAAGAGAAAGACCTGAACAACCTGCGAAGGGAGATTGAGGAGAAAGCAAAACAGCACGATGAAAAGAATATTATCCTTCAAAAATTAATTTCAGAAGAGACGCAACGCTTAGAGCGTGTTGCGGGTATGTCCCGGGACGATGCTAAAAAAGCGCTTATGACAAATATGGTAAACGACGCGCGCTCGGATGTTGCTCAGTCGGTAAAACAGATCCGTGACACAGCAAAGTTAGATGCAAAGCGGGACGCACAAAAAATTATCGTGCAGGCGATTCAACGAGTGGCTTCGGATTATTGTGTCGAATCAACCGTCAGCGTGTTGCACCTTGGAAGCGACGAAGTGAAGGGGCGCATCATCGGCAAAGAGGGACGCAACATCCGCTCGTTTGAAGGTTCGACCGGCGTTGATGTTATTGTTGATGACACACCGGAAGCGGTGATACTTTCAGCGTTCGATCCGTTACGACGGGAAGTCGCGAAGATTTCGCTTGAACGACTTATTGCCGATGGAAGAATTCATCCCGCGCGGATTGAAGAAATTGTCGAGAATGTTCGAAAGGATATTGACGAAGAAATTCTCCGTGTCGGTGAAGGCGCGTTGATGGAGTTGGGGTTACATGGCGGACACGAGGAAGTGTTGCGTCAAATCGGATTGATGAAATATCGTTGGAGTTACGGACAGAATTTGCTCGCACACAGCATTGAAGTTGCACACCTTACCGGATTGATGGCGGCGGAACTTGGCATTGATACAAGTCTCGCGAAGCGCGCCGGTTTGTTGCATGATATCGGGAAGACGATGAACAAAAATGTCGAGGGTCCGCACGCGTTAATTGGTTTTGATTTTCTGAAGCGACACAATGAAAACCCGATAGTTATTAATGCCGTCGGCTCGCACCACGAAGATATTCCCATGGAACACCCGATTGCCGCGCTAGTACAATCTGCTGATGCAATCAGCGGCGCTCGCCCCGGCGCACGACGTGAATCGGTTGAGGCGTATGCTAAACGATTGGAGCGATTGGAAAATCTTGCTAAATCATTTAGCGGAGTAGAGAAAACATACGCAATTCAGGCAGGCCGGGAAATACGTGTCATCGTCGAGTGTGACAAAGTTGACGATGCAATGTCCGATATGCTCGCGAACGATATTGCTGCAAAAATTCAAACCGATATGGATTATCCCGGTCAGGTGAAAGTGACAGTGATTCGGGAGAAGCGGTCAGTTGCGTTCGCCCGGTAAGATAATGCCCCGATGTAGAGTCCATTTCGCAAATGGACTTTCAGGTATGGCTTTGTGATTTTTCATTGTGTCCGATTACGAATCGGACTCTACTTTTATGGAAACAAAACATCAACCACATACACTTCTCGTTATCGGATTAACGGGCAACATCGGAAGCGGGAAATCCGAAGTTGCTCGGATGTTTGAGCAACTTGGTGCGAAGGTGATTTCAGCCGATGCCTTAGCGAAGGACTTGATGGTTTCCGATACATCTGTTCGGAAGACCATTCGAGAGGAGTTTGGAGAAGAATCTTATCTGTCAGATGGTTCCATCAACCGTTCATTTCTTGCCAAGAAAGTATTTGCCGATACACAACAATTAAAATTGTTGAATTCCATTGTTCATCCTGCCGTGATTCAATCAATAGAAAAACAAATTAGCCGTGAGGAGAAAACCGGAACGTATTCTTTGTTCATCGTTGAAGCCGCGCTTATTTTTGAGGCGGGAATCGAAAACATGTTCGAGTACCTCATCGTCGTTGTGGCAGATGAGGAAGATTGCATCAGGCGTGTGATGAAGCGGGACAATTCATCCCGGGAAGAAGTGATGAAACGAATGAAGTCGCAGATTGACCAGAAGAGAAAAGCAGGCAAAGTGGATTTTGTCATTCACAACATAGGAACGATGAAAGAGTTGAAGGGGAAAGTGGAGTTCGTTTATCAACTATTGAACATGGTTAAGTGATGGTTACAGGTTTGGGGTTACGGGTTACATTCTCATGAGTAAAGAAATTCGTTCGGACTTTTTGATTGTTGGAAGCGGGATTGCGGGGCTTTCGTTCGCGCTCAGAGCGGCGGAAGTGGGGACGGTTGTCATCATCACGAAGAAAGAGAAGGCTACATCGAACACCAATCTTGCACAAGGAGGGATTGCGGCAGTGGTTGCGAAGAATGATTCGTTTGATTTGCATGTGCAGGATACACTTTCTGCCGGAGTAGGATTGTGCCACCGGGATGCTGTAGATATTTTAGTGAAGGAAGGTCCGACACGCGTTCGGGAATTGATTGAACTTGGAGTGCAATTTACACAGAGAGAAGGAGAACTTGATTTGGGACGGGAAGGGGGACATACTCGCAATCGGATAGTTCATGCACATGATTTCAGCGGTGCGGAAATTGAGCGAGCATTGCTTGCGCGAATTTCTGCTCACCCGAATATTACAGTCTTTGAGCATCATCAAGCAATTGATTTGATTACCGAGCATCAGTTGCATAAACAAGTATCCAAAGAAACACCGATTCATTGTTGGGGCGTGTATGCGCTCGATGTTAATGCTAATATTGTGAAGAAATTTCTTTCGCGAACGACCGTGCTTTGTACAGGCGGACTTGGACAAGTGTATCTTCACACAACAAATCCTTTGATTGCAACAGGGGATGGTGTTGCGATGTCGTACCGTGCAGGCGCGGCGATTGGGAATATGGAGTTTATTCAGTTTCACCCGACGACGTTGTACAATTCCGGCTCCCCCACGTTTCTGATTTCGGAAGCAGTGCGAGGATTTGGCGGCGTGCTGAAAACGAAAGACGGTGTTGAGTTCATGCAACGATACGATGAACGCGCGTCTCTTGCGCCGAGGGATATTGTTGCACGGGCGATAGATATGGAATTAAAAAAACGGGGAGATGATTTTGTACTTCTCGACCTCCGTCATGCTGAGCGAAGTCGAAGCATGCCTGACCGAATCAAAGAAGAATTTCCTTTGATTTACGAAACATGTTTGAAGAAATTCAAACTCGATATTACGAAGGAGCCAATTCCTGTTGTTCCTGCGGCGCACTATGCTTGCGGCGGTGTTGTTACTGATTTGAACGGAAAGACTTCGTTGTTGAATTTGTATGCGTGCGGTGAAGTTGCAATGACGGGTGTTCATGGAGCGAACCGGCTTGCAAGTAACTCGTTGCTCGAGGCAGTTGTGTTTTCGGAGCGGGCGTTTGTTGATTCACAGAAGCAGAAGTTCAGCATTGATGTAGTTCCTGAAATTCCGGATTGGGATGAGAGCGGGACGTTTAATGCGGAAGAGTGGGTGTTGATTGAACATGACCGGAGAGAGATTCAGGAAATAATGTGGGATTATGTCGGCATAGTTCGTTCGGATGTTCGGCTTGACCGGGCGGAGCGTCGCATCAAACTCATCAGTGATGAAATTGAGAATTTTTACAAGCGAACGAAAGTAACTGAAGGATTGATTGAGTTGAGGAATCTTGCAACTGTTGCGTTGCTGATAGTTGAAAGCGCCCAGAAGAGAAAGGAATCTCGCGGGTTGCATTGGACGACGGATTATCCTTTGAGGGATGATGAGAGGCAGTTGCATGATACTTTGGTTTCGATATTTGACTTGAAAGTAGTTGAGTAGATGAGTAGGTGAGTAGGTGAGTAGATAAGTAGTTGAGATTTGAGATGAACGCCCGCCTACGGCGGGTACAGATATGAGTTTTTAGATGACGCGGGGGTGCGGGGAGAGGGGGTGTAGGGGGAATCTTGAAAAAAACAGATTTTTTTTGTTTTTTTTGCTTGCTTTTGTTCAATTTTATTCTTAAACTTGCCACAGTTAAATAACAGTTTGTTCAACTTTTGGAGAACGTGGCGCGGAGTGTTGGATGTTGTTACACTTAGCATGTCATTTTAGATTTTTGTTTGGCAGTTTGACTTGGGAGAATTTCCGGGAGGGGATAAGTACGCTCACTTCTGTTTGTTCCCGTTCTACGTGTTTTTCGTTTTCTAAGATTCTTCGTCGGGCGTTGTTCCGGTCGGTGAAGAAGTCTAATGAGGATTCTTCGGGGAAGAGCGGCTTCACTTCAATTTATCACAGATTCACTTCGGTTGGGCAACGGGAGCGTTCGAGCGTACTACCGTTTGGTTCATTTCAATATTTTTTTCTTTCAATTCAAATTCCTCTCACTTCAATTGTCAACGGGTTTGGTTCGAACCAAAACCGGGTGTCTTCAATTGAGAAATCTGGAACTTCAATTCAAAACCGATTGAGTTCAATCGAAAAACCGGAGGGTTCAATTCAAATCCCGTTCTCTTCAATTCAAAAACCGGAGGGTTCAATTCAGATCCCGTTCTCTTCAATTGAAAAGCCGGATGGTTCAATTCAAATCCCGTCTTCTTCAATTCAAACGTCGGATGGTTCAATTCAAATCCCGTCTTCTTCAATTCAAAAGCCGGTTGGTTCAACTCAAATCCAGACTTCTTCAATTCAAAAGCCGGATGGTTCAATTCAAATCCGCTCTTCTTCAATTGAAAAGCGGGTGTCTTCAATTGAAAACCGGATGTCTCCAATTGAAAAACCGATGTATTCAATTGAGAAACGGGGGAGTTCAATCGTGGAAAATGGGCTGGAAATGAGATATGCGATGTGCGAAATGTGATATGATGTGTATATATGGTGGAATGGTGGATTGTTGGAGTAATGGAGTGTTGGAGTTTGGGTTCAGCGCGGAGACGCGGAGATTTTTTTAGGATTTTTTCTTGAGTTTTGTAGGTATCGTTTTTAATTAATTTTTCATTAACAATGTATTGAAAGGTTTGCTATGGGGAACGTAGCAGTATTTACAAAGGAACAAAATAATACATTCAACATGTATGGCGTTACGCTGAAGTGTTTGGATGATAACCAAGCATTGTATGCATCGTTTGTGCCGTTGGGCGAAGCGCGGGAAATTTTTCGCTTGAAGGTGAACGGGATTTCGGCAACAGTACAGGCGAAAAAGGGGGCGAAGGAGGGGAGATCGGATACGAAGGAGAGCGCCGAGTTGCAACTCGGGCGTTCGATGTTTGCGGTGTCTTCGGCGTTGAGCGCGTTTGCTTTTAAGACGGAGAATATCGAGTTGAAGGCGAAGGCGCATTTTGTGCTGAGCGATTTGGACAGGATGCGCGATGCGGATCTGATTGAGAAGGGGGATGCGATGTTGAAGTTGGGGAATGAGTATAAAGCGGATGACGTTGCGAAGAAGCATGGAGTGAGCGATGAGGTGGTTGCGGCACTTGAAGCGCAGTTGAATAGTTACCGGGGTGCGAAATCTGGTGTTGCGGCGGGTTCGACGAGTGTGACGAGCGCGGTGAAGTCGCTGGAGCAACAGTTTAAGGAGGCAAGCGTTTTCCTGAGCGAATATGTTGATAAGATGGTGAATACCCTGATGGAAAGTCAGCCGGATTTTTATAACGCGTATTATGCGGCGAGGGTGATACGGGATATTGGAGGGGCGAGAAGTAAACCGACGGAACCGCCGCCACCGGCGGCTTGACCATTACCCTGTCCCTCTCCCCTTTTTATGGGGGAGAGGGACAAAAGGGATTTTGTGAATGGATGATGGAAAGATTTTTTAGGGTTGATTATATGAGTAAAAATATTATTTGTAAAAAGGAAATATTGAATAATTGCTTTATGGCATGTAGGAACATGTTGATGAATTTTTATCCCCTGTGGCAAGTTCTGTGTTTTATGGTAATTTTCTTAACCACGAAAAGTTTTTCTCAATGGTCAAAAGATCCTTCAAATAATCTTATTGTCGGTTATGGATTGTTGCCTGAGATATGTAGTGATAGTACAGGCGGGGCATACATAACATACGAAAAGAATATTGTCTATCCGCGCCAGCTTGTATTAAAACGAATTAACCAATATGGATATATGGCATGGGATACTTCACGGCTTATCGTTGGAGAGTGGCCCAATACCGGCACGGCAACTCTTGTCTCCGATGGCTCAAACGGTGTAATCATAGCATACAAAGACGGCATAGAAATTAGAATAGTTGATAGCACGGGACACCGTACCTTTAACTACTGGCGCATTCGCATGCAACGGGTTGATAGCAGTGGAAACTTGTTGTGGGGAGAAAAGGGAATGCGTGTTTCACTGGCAGAAAATAATCAAGGAGAGGGATATATTTCTATTGTTTCGGATGGAGCGGGAGGGTGTTTTTTGGCTTGGAAAGATACCTTAGAAATGATAAAAGCGCAATGGATTAATAATCAGGGAGAGAGAGTATGGTCTGACACAGGTATTATAATTGCTGAAAACTCACAATACTCACCGCTCGTTGAAAAAACTTCGGCTACTTCTTTTGCAGTTGCGTATGGATCACACTTAAAGGGAGTAAATGATAATGGTAATATCTTGTGGAGAGAGCAAGATATTGATGCAGGGTTTGGAATATTAGGTTTACTTGGAAATGGAAAGGGAGAATTAATAATAGGAGGTATAGATTTTTTAGAGGGTGTTGGCACGTTCGCTGTTGCCCAAAAAGTAGATTCATCGGGTAACTATATTTGGTCTTTTCCTTATATAGTATTGTCAGACACTGGGGGCATCTCCTGGTTTACTTATTCTTCTATAACCAACTCTGATGGGGGAGCTACCTTTGCCTGGTTAAAGGGAGGAGTTAAAGGTTACTCTCAGAGAATAAGGGGAAATGGAACACTTGTTTTTCAGAATGGCGGAAAAAAAACAAGCGGGTACGATAGTAGTGAAAATGGTACTATAAAAATAATCTCGAGTTTTGATGATTCAAAAATATATTTCAATTCTGATAGCAGAAATGGGGGCTCACTTTTTGCCCAAAGAATGGATTCTAGTGGAATATTTCTCTGGTCAAATAATGACATTGGAATAAGTTATCGTCACCTAGGTTATGTTGATGCAATATCAGATAGCAGGGGAGGTATTATCATCATAGGCTTTGACCAACCGGATTTTTCCATACGAGTTCAGCAATGTAGCCGGAACGGAAATCTAGGTGAAACTATAACGGGGATTATCGACAACCCCTCTAATACTTATCCCCAAACTCACATTCTCTACCAAAATTATCCGAATCCATTCAATCCTTCTACAACGATTGAATACCAGTTAAAAAACAATTCTCAAGTACGGTTAGAATTATTGAGCACGCTTGGACAATCAATCAAGGTACTGATTAATGAATTTCAATATCGAGGAAATCATAGAGTTGTATTTATTGGAAAAGAACTGCCTAGCGGAACGTATTTTTATCGCTTAATCACAGAGCATGAAACACTAACCAAGCCATTTACAATAATAAAATAGGAGCCGTTGTATGCGTTATTTAACAATATTATTTTTCACGGTTATCATCTGCATGAATATGTACTCCGCCCCACTCGACACAAAAATGGTGCAATGGATGCAGCCGAATGGAGTAACATTCATGGGGCGTATGTGGGGTGATGAGTTTTTTCATTGGTGCGAAACAGACTCGGGCTACCGGTTTGTTCAAGGAGATAGCAACTGGTATTTCTATGCTACATTAGACTCCTACGGCGAGTTTGCGCCAACAATTTATCGTGTAGGAATTGATATTCCCCCGGCAAGTTCCTATCACCTGGAGCGCTCAGCGTCACGCATCACTGAATTAGAACAACTGCGAGATGACGCGAACGAGGAACTCGAGTTCCTTGCGGGACAAAATCAAGAAATCATGTCAGGCAACACTTTCCCTATTGTAAGAACATTGGGTGTGATTTTGGTGGAATTCCCTCCTGCAAATCAAAAGCATTATACCAACACAAATGACTCTCTGTTACGTTTTGGTTATAAGAAGGCATCTTTTGATAGCTTATTCTTTTCAAGAAATTATTGGATAGGTGCCGCGGGAAATAATATACATCCTGAGCACGAGCAAATTTTTGGAAGTGTACGCGATTATTATGAGCAAATGTCGGTTGGAAATCTTGATATACAAGGTCAGGTACTTAATCCTGCGGATGCAAATGGAGTACCTCGATGGATAGTAATGGATCAGCCTGTAGAATATTACGATAACTTATATTTGGGATACAGACACTTGTGGAATGAAGCGAAACAAAAGGCGATAGATTCGGGTTGGATAACCCAAACATACCGGAATTATGCAATCATTTATTCCCAGCTTACAAGAAGCAACTGGTTGTGGCCCCAAGCCTTTCTCGGTGGTCCCGCTGATTCAACGCGAGTACATATTATGTCTGAACGCCAGACTAAATCTACAAGCACCTCGTTCTCTCATATTGGAACACATTGTCACGAAATTGGTCATGGTTTCAGATTTCCAGACATGGCAGATAAGCCTGAAGATTCATACTCCTTCGATTTAATGTCATACGGCTTAGATAATGGTCCTTTATCTCGTGGAGAATGTCCAGCATCGTTGCCCCCGTGGTATAGAATAAAGATGGGTTGGGTGGTACCGATAGATATCACTGCTGACACGGTAAGCTTCGTTGCAACTTACAATTATAGTAGTCCGAACATTTATAAAATTTCCCCCAAAGATCCAAGTTGCCCAGGTGAACATTATATCTTTGAAACTCGTTTGCGTGAAGGTTTCGATTATTATGTACCGACTCCACCATCAACATTTCCAAATCAACCCGGTACACTATTAATTTGGCATCATTTTTCATCAATAACTAATCATCCAACATTAGGTACTTTGTGTGGTGAGAGTGCTGAAAAGTTCGATTTGATAGAAGCAGATGACCTTGCGGATGGACAATTCCTAACTGATTTTTATCCTAAAATAAAAGGGGGAACCCAAAGTTTTAGTGATCTGTATATTCCATCTCCTGTTCTTAGAAATGGATATTCCGCGAATATTTCATTGAAAGGTATAAGAACTTTAGCAGATTACTCAACACGCATTGATACTATTTCTATTAGAAACGGAGGCGGAACGATTTTAATATCATCTGATTCAACTTTATCGGGTTATATGCAAGTTCAAGGGGATGTAATTGTTGAAAAAAATAATACACTTACACTTTCGCCTGGAACAAATTTGATCTTTTCTTCCAACAATAGATTCTTTCCCCGTTTTATAATGGAAGACAGCACTGAATTATATTCTCAAGGAAATGATTCACAACATATTATTATCAAATCAATGAGTGGAACGCGTGGTAGTTGGAGTGGTATATCTTTAACAGGAGTGTCTCCTATCCTTCTTGATTATACAGAAATTCATGATGCAAGAAAAGGGATCAATTTGACGTATCATTTTGGTCCTCTTCTTAAATATTCGTTCTTGTCATTTACCAACTGTGATATAGGTATTGAAGGTAATGACGGTTTTCTTGAAATAAAACATTCTAATTTTATTAATAATGGTACCGCTATATTGTGCAAGGGTTTTTATTCTCGATTTGCTTATTCTACTTTTACTTCTTCAGATTCTTCTGATATACATATAACTACAGGAGGTAGTGCCTTCGTCAACAATTGTTTATTTATAAACGGCAACGTTGGTATATACAATAATTCAAATTTTGGTCAATATACTGTATTTTCCAATAACACATTTTTAAACTATAATGTTGCTATTAAAACCGTTTCAAATCGTTCTTATACTGTAAAAAATAATATCTTATACATGAATAATAAAACTTTGGAAGGAACCTATCCCCCACAAGGTTCAGGGCAACTCCTCTATAACACCATTTACAACAAAGACACAGCTACATACACTCCACCGGCGACAAATATTGAACGCGATCCTATGTTTGTGAATTCCGCTACTGGAGATTTTCATCTTCAACTCGGTTCACCATCTGTAGATGCTGGTGACCCATCGGATGCATACAACCTGGAACCTGCACCAAACGGTTTTAGGATCAACCAAGGACATTATGGCAACACGGCGGAAGCATCACAAAGCGCGGTGCTTTCATTTATGAATACTAACTATAACATGAGCAGCGTTCCTAATTTTTTATCCGGAAGCTATACGAAAGATATTGTTTGGGCTGGCTCAACTTCTCCAGCATGGAAGTGGGATTCTACCGCTCATTATGTTGCCGCCGACCCACTTGTTAACGGTGAGGGATATTGGATTCGATTTCCTTCATCACGTACTATGACCTACCTTGGTAACCCCATTGATTCTATAGGAGTAAGCGTATTTAAAAACAGCGCGACGCAATGGAATCTTATCGGGTCTATTTCAAAACCAATTTCTACTTCTACGATTTTAACTGTTCCTTCTGGGATTGTTACTTCATCATTTTTCAAATATGAAAATGGATATAAGATGACAGATGTGTTAACTGCCGGAGGTGCATATTGGGTAAAAGTAAATCAACCCGGAAGAATTATTCTTGATGCTACACCATCGGGAGGAGGAACGGTTATTGTGTGTGAACCTCCGCCTGCCTCCCCTGCCGGAGAACCAGCCGCTCCTCGGCTAAATTCTCCTACTGATAATTCTATAGATATTTCACTTTCACCGACGTTGATTTGGAATAGTGTCATTGGTTCTAGTAGTTATCAATTACAAGTTTCCAGTAATTCCAGTTTTTCTCCTCCATTGAAATTTAATCAATCAGGTCTAACAATGACTTCAAAACAAATCACAGGATTAACATACAGTACACGATATTATTGGCGTGTGAATGCTACGAATGAAAATGGAACAAGTTCATGGTCATGTGTATGGAAGTTTACAACTGAGTCGGCTCCGCCCCCTCCTGACCCATGTTCTCCAACAGCGACAGCAATTGAGTTTGACCAGCTAATCGTAAGTGATGCACAGGGCAATACCCAATCGCTGTTTGTGCGTAATATGGAAAGACCTATGAAATATGGGCTCATTAAAGATGATGAAATGCCACCGCAGTTACCGGGAAATAAGTTTCATGCTAAATTTTTGTCGAATAAATTTATTGAGACAGTAAACCCAAACAATGGTCGTTCGATAATTCCAATTGTAGTTAGTAACGCGGCTGACCCGATAACTCTATCGTGGAATATTCGCCCTGAAAATAGAATCAGTTATTGGCTTCATACGGGTCGAGGGTACGAACGTTTAGAATTGTCAGGAAATGGGAGTCGTGCCATAACATCCTCAAATGGTAATTTAGTAGTCGAGACACAAGCATTGCAACCTTGCGACCCATATACAACAACACTGAAGTTGGATGAAGGGGACACTAAGCCGTCACAATTTGCATTGCAGCAAAACATGCCCAATCCCTTTAACCCAGTTACTCTCATCAATTACGACTTACCGGAAGATGCGAATGTGAGTTTGAAAGTGTTCAACATACTTGGACAAGAGGTAATAACGTTAGTGAATGAAATGCAATTGGCAGGTTACAAGTCTGTACAATGGAACGCTACAGAAGTTCCGAGTGGTGTCTATTTTTATCGTCTCTCTGCTGGTCATTTTAGTGAAGTAAAGAAAATGTTACTCACGAAATAAATTCATTTATTCACATTCATAGGAAGAGAGCCGATTCTTTGAAAAAGAGTCGGCTTTTTTCATTCTATGCAAATGAGTCTGCTCTAAAAAATGTAATCACGCACAGAATCATTTTGAATACAAACAGAAAATGGAGCCAATAATACTCAAACAATACTTTTTAGATTCGACTCACCAATGTTTTTTGTTGTGGTGGATTTTTCCTAATTTCTCTCCCGATGTTTTACGAAATTGATTTAGACCAACTCCGCCTTCGCCAAGGCTACGGCAGACAAGCCCACCTACGCGAGGACTCCAACGAGCAAGTTCCCCTACGCGAAGGCTACGGCGGGTATACCCTTTTACACGATAAACCCCACGACCATTGCGGAATTTTCGGAATTTACCGGCATCCGCAGGCATCGCACATGACGTATTACGGATTGCATGCGCTTCAACATCGAGGGCAGGAAGGGTCGGGAATTGTCACCTCAGAATTTGATGCTTCGACAAAGAAGTATCGTTTTAATTTCCACAAAGATTTCGGACTTGTGAACGATGTATTTCGGGATGATAAAATCTTTGCCGATGTGTTGAAAGGGGAGTCGGCAATCGGACATAATCGTTACTCAACCACAGGCGCATCGGATAGCAAGGTGAATGTTCAGCCAATCACGGTGAACTATCGGGGAGGAAATGTCGGGATTGCACACAACGGAAATCTCACAAACTTCCATTCGCTTCGCAAGCGGTTGCAGGATGAAGGGACAATTTTCCAAACGACATCGGACACGGAAATCATTCTTCATCTCATTGCAAAAAGCAAAGAGCAAGACCAAGTGAAACAAATTGTTGATGCGTTGAATCAGGTCGAAGGTGCGTTTTCGTTGGTGATTCTGACGGATGATAAATTGATTGCGGCGCGTGACCCGTACGGTTGGCGACCGCTTGCTGTCGGGAAACTTGATGGGGCGTTCGTCGTTGCTTCCGAAACGTGTGCTTTCGATATTATCAATGCGGAATATATCGGTGATGTGCAGGCAGGTGAAGTGCTGGTGTTTGATGAGGAAGTGTTGAGAACCGGTCAACCAAAATCGTACAAGTTGAACACAACTGTTGCACAGCCACACCATTGTATTTTCGAGTATATTTATTTTTCGCGTCCTGATAGTAAAATCTTTGGAGAGAGTGTAAACCGGGTTCGCCGCAGATTGGGGAAAGCGCTTGCGCAGGAACATCCGGTTGAGCCTAAGGAAACGGAGAAGGTTATTGTTATTAACGTTCCCGATTCGAGCAACACGGCAACGCTCGGTTTCGCTTCTGAAAATGAGAAGAACGGACAGAAAACGAAATACGAAATCGGGTTGATACGAAGTCACTATGTCGGCAGAACGTTTATTCAGCCGGAACAGGAAGTGCGCGACATAAAAGTGAAAATGAAATTCAACACCGTAAAAGGTGTATTGAAGGATAAGGAAGTCGTTATTGTTGATGACTCGATTGTGCGGGGGACAACTTCAAAACAATTGGTTGAGTTGATTCGTGAAGCGGGGGCGAAAGCGATTCATTTCAGAATTTCTTCGCCGCCGATACATTATCCTTGTTTCTATGGAATGGATTTTCCGAGTTCGGAAGAATTGATTGCAAATGTGTTTGATGGAAATGTGGATGAGATTGGAAAGTATCTTGGCGTTGATAGTCTCGGTTATCTTTCGTTAGAAAAATTGCTCGAAACCGTTCCGCATAATAATGGTGAAACGTATTGTACGGCGTGCTTCAGCGGAAAGTATCCTACGAAAGTTGAGTCACGGTCGAAGACTGAGTATGAGTGTTAACCCTTTCCCGACAAAGTGGGGACTCAGGGTGACGAGGAATTTGGTATCCATTGTTTTTCTTAACTCATCCCCGTGCGGGCTGCCTCAAAAGTTGGTAGGACAGGCATTCGAGCCTGTCATGTTTGTGGAAATGACAAAATTTCTTAACTCATTCCCCAACCCCTTCCCTTACAAACGAAAGGGGAGGGATTGACTGGATAAACTTGGATGAACAAGACATGGACAATCTCTAACGCTCTGAGTATTTCGCGAGTTGTGCTTCTCATTCCGATTGTTATTATGTTGACGAATGATGCATCAGGCAATCGCTGGTATGTTTTTACATTGATTGGAGTTGGAGCAATAACAGATTTTCTTGATGGTTACTTTGCACGGAAATTCAATCAAGTAACAGACCTTGGGAAAATTCTCGACCCGCTTGCGGATAAAATTTCGCTTGGAGTGTTAGCAATTATGCTTGCTGTACTTCAGATACTTCCTGTGTGGTTTATTGTTTGTGTTCTGCTTCGTGATGTGTTGATTTTTACCGGCGGAATGTACATCAAAAACAAAAAGGGAATTGTACTCCAATCGAACTGGTTGGGAAAGTGGACGGCAGGCGTGCTTGCAATGTTAGTTAGTCTTGCCGTCTTGAATCTTGATTTTCTAACAATCATTAAAACAATTTTACTATATGGAACTACCTTGATGCTTCTATTTTCATTTATATCTTATGCGAAAAGATATCTTGAATTTATCAAGTAAACGTACTTCTAAATCCTCTCTTTCACCCGCCAAAGGCGAACAGGTGAGGGAACTTGAATCCGAAATCACAAATCCGAAATCCGAAATCTGACTATGGGCTTTTTTGACGCATTTAAATTATCACGACTAAAAGAAGGACTTGCCAAAACACGGGACAACATCATTGGCAAAGTTCAGAAAATTCTTACCAGCAAAACGAAGATTGATGAAGAAGTTCTTCAGAGTATCGAAGAAGCGCTTATCGCCGGAGATGTTGGTGTTGAAACATCAATGAAAATTCTTGAACGCATTCGCGAACGAGTGAAGAAGGAAGGCTATCAGGAGACGAGTCAACTTGATTCGCTTATCAGAGAAGAGATTCAATCGTTGTTTGTGAATAGCGCGGCACCTGATGAAGAACCGTTTGTTATTCCATCCAATCACAAACCGCATGTGATTATGATTGTCGGCGTGAACGGAGTCGGGAAGACGACGACAATCGGGAAACTCGCATTCAATTATAAAAATGCCGGAAAGAATGTTGTCATTGCGGCGGCAGATACGTTTCGTGCGGCGGCGAATGAACAACTTGAAATTTGGGCGAATCGAGCAGGAGTTGCAATTATTCAGCAACAACATGGCGCTGACCCGGCATCGGTTGCGTTCGATGCGTTGAAGTCGGCACAATCGCAAAGCGCTGATGTAATGATTATTGATACTGCCGGACGGCTTCATACAAAAATCAATCTCATGGAAGAATTGAAAAAAATAAGTCGTGTATTGCAAAAATTAGATGCGAGTGCACCGCATGAAGTCTATTTGGTGTTGGATGCAACGACGGGACAAAACGCAATTCAGCAAGCAAAGCAATTCAGCGCGGCGGCGGCTGTAACGGGTTTGGTTGTAACAAAGTTAGACGGAACAGCGAAGGGAGGAGTCGTTCTTGGCATCAGTCAGGAGATGAATCTTCCCGTGAAATATATTGGCGTCGGTGAGCGGATTGATGATTTACAACCGTTCAACCGGAAAGCGTTTGTGGAGGCGTTGTTTGGGAAGTAAGATTTTGCACTTGTTATTATTGTGATTATACTAAAGCGACAAAGGAATTAATTTATGAGTACAGCAGAGATGCAAAAACGAATTAAGTTTGTGAATGATGCAAACGGAAAAAAAACCGATGTCATTATTCCATACACACTATTTCTGGAATTTCTTGAAATGAAAATAAGTATGGAGATTTATGAACAAGACGATGTTCAACAAAGTCTGAAGCGAGCCAAAAAGCAAATTCAAGACAAAAAAACAAAATCATTCAAGAATGTCGAACAGGCGATTCAGTGGCTCAACCAATAGAACTTGTTCTTACTTCTGAATTGAAAGAGTCATACCGAAATCTTCCTCTTGAAATTCAGAAAAAGTTCGACAAGCAACTTCGATTCTTATCCCTCGACCCGCGACATCCATCTTTGAAGATTCATAAACTCAACGGTGATTGGGAATTCTATGTTGACATTCATTATCGCTGCATTTTTCAACGCGATGGAAATAAGTATATACTATTAACAATTGGAGCTCATAAACTTATTGACCGTTATAAAATCAAGTAAGGGTGTTATGCTCGGAATCAGTCAAGAAATGAATTCTCCTGTGAAATATATTGGTGTCGGTCAGCGGATTGATGATTTACAGCCGTTTAATCTGAAGGCGTTTGTGGAGGCGTTGTTTGGGAAGTAAATGCACGTGTGATTTTTGGGTTTGTTTTTATTTTAATTAAACTCAATCATTATAAGAAAAAATATGCATCCACAATTAGAAAAAATAATTCTGTGTTACAAGGGAAGTAAGAAAATGGGTTTGAATTGTATCAAAAAAATAATTTTATTTTAAGGACTTCATTATGAAAAATATTCTATCCTTTATTTTACTATTTTTATCAATAACTGTAACGCTCTTTGGTCAATCAGGATGGGAGTGGCAAAACCCATTGCCACAAGGAAATTCGTTGTACGACTGTTTTATCCGGAACCAAAATGAAGTTATTGTTGTAGGAAGTTCTGGTACAATTATGAAATCTACAGATGGTGGAAGTTCGTGGGATATTAAACATACGATTTTCAATAGAGATAGTGACTTGAGAGACTTACAGTTTCTGAGTGGTGATAAAGGGCTGGCAGTTGGAGAACAGGGTACAATTTTGCTAACGACTAATTTTGGTGAAACATGGACACTTCAAGAGAGCCACACAACAAAAACGATAAATTCTGTCTCCTTTTATGATTCAAATGTCGTTATCGCTGTTGGATATGATGGAGTAGTTTTACATTCGGATAACGGAGGTTTAACATGGAATCCGGTGAGCAATAGCATTAGTTCTGATCTCTGGGGTGTGGTTTTTTTGAATCGAGATAACATTATTGCTATCGGAGATAGTGCCAACTCGAATGGTCAAAGAATTTGGAAAAGTACGGATGGAGGTTTGAATTGGAATATTCAATTTACATCACAACGTTGTAGTCTGAAAACAATATTTTTTGTTGACTCATTGGTTGGTTGGGTCGCATCATGTGATTCAATTTATAAAACAACCGACGGTGGCGATACCTGGATTACACAACATGGTATGAATATTAGAAAATTACATTTTACCGATACCAACAATGGTTTTGGAGTGGGCTCCTATTGTGTCAATGGAATTTGTCTCGCGGGGGGAATGATCTATAAAACGACAGATGGCGGTAGTAATTGGACAAGCCAGATCATTCAGGTTTCCGGTTTATCTTCAGTTCATTTCACTGCTCTAAACAATGGCTTCGCGGTAGGCAGTAATGGAGCATTATTGCGTACAACAAATAGTGGTGTTACTTGGGAAATACTTAGTGATGATATTGTTTTGACGGGTGGAATATCTCGTGTGTCGTTTATTGACAAAAGTGAAGGGATAGCAATTGGAAATCTAGGAGACAATACAGGAAACTTTATTTTAACGACTTCCGATGGTGGTACCAATTGGAACAAGACTCCTATCAGCGGGACAGGATTTCTTAATGATGTTGTTCTCATTGAACATCTTACAGGCATTATAATTACAGATAATTCAATTCTTCGAACTATCAATGGAGGAAATTCTTGGATAAAAGATTCCATGTATTTTGGACGATCAATTCGATGTATTGATGCAAACACATGTTTTGTAATGGGAAATCACAGAGATTCTACTTCATTTGGTGGTTTTACAATATTAAAAACAACGAATGGTGGTGAGACATGGAACCGAATTGTGTCGAACGATTATGTCAATACTAATAATGACTTCTTCTTTACAAATATGAATCATGGCATTGTTGTCGGAAACAATGGTAAAATATTTTACACTGCGAATGGTGGAAGTTCATGGACTGAAAAAATAAGTAATACTACTACAACACTACGTTCAGTATTTTTTGTAAATTCAGATATCGGATTTGCTGTTGGAGGAGGTACCTCTGGTGTTATTCAAAGAACTACAGATGGTGGTAATTCATGGTTGTCCGTTGTTTCAGATACAATTGGGTGGCTAACTAAAGTTGCCTTTGGAAGTAGCAACACGGGTTTTGCGGTTGGTTATCTCGGTTCAATTCTAAAAACAACAAACTCGGGTCTGACTTGGATAAAACAAGAAGCAGGTGTGAATAATACTTTTTATGGACTTTCGGTTGTTGATGATAACTTTGTAACAATAGTTGGTGGACATGGAATTTTGCACACGTCAAATGGAGGGGTAAATGCTATTGGACAAGACGATAATTATTCAATGGCACAAGACTTTTCGCTTGAACAGAATTATCCCAATCCATTCAACCCGATTACAGTGATAAATTATTCAATACCTCAAAAATCTTTTGTTTCTTTGAAAATTTATGATGTAGTAGGGAGAGAAATTGCAGTGTTAGTAAATGAAGAAAAAATGCAAGGGAATTATTCAATTAATTGGAATGCAACCAACTTAACTAGTGGTGTGTATTTTTACAGACTTCATGCTGGATCAGTAACATTGACAGAAAAACTCGTTTTGGTGAAGTAACGTTTTGAACAGAGCTATTGTTGTTTCAACTGGACATCAAATTTGAAAATATCCTACAAATGTTTTGACTTAAAACTCCTCCACACCTTCACAATCTCGCGCAGTTCGAAAGATGTTGAACCATGTGTAATTGTTGAACTTGAGCACGAAGGAATTATCGGTTACGGAGAAGCCGCACCATCTGAACGATATGGAGAAACAGCAGAAACAGTAATGCAATTTCTTGGTCGAGTCAATTTGCAACAGTTTGATGAACCGTTTCAACTTGATGAGATACTTACCTATGTTAATAATCTTGCTGAAGGGAATACATCAGCGAAGGCGGCGATTGATATTGCGCTCCATGATTGGATTGGGAAGAAACTGAACATTCCGCTCTGGAAATTGTGGGGATTGAACAAAGAGAAAACTCCGCTCACTTCCTTCACAATTGGAATTGATTCGCTTGATGTCATCGAAAAGAAGGTGAGAGAAGCTGAGCCGTATCCGATTCTCAAGGTGAAAGTTGGTGTTTCAAACGATGAAGAAATCATCAAGACAATTCGGAAAATTACTGATAAAGTGATTCGTGTTGATGCGAATGAAGGATGGAAGGATAGAATTCAGGCGAGAGATAAAATCCTCTGGCTCGAGGAGCAGGGAGTTGAGTTCATTGAACAACCAATGCCTGCTTCGCAACTTGATGACATTGCGTGGTTACGAGAACAAGTTCACATTCCTCTCATCGCTGATGAAAGCGTTGTGAGTTTGCACGACATTCCGAAACTCTACGGCGCGTTTGATGGCATCAACATCAAACTGATGAAATGTACCGGCTTGCGAGAAGCAATGCGAATGATTCACACAGCAAAAGCAGCAAACCTGAAAGTCATGCTCGGTTGTATGATTGAAAGTTCAGTTGCTATCTCCGCCGCCGCGCAACTTTCTCCGATGGTTGATTATGCTGACCTCGATGGAAATATTCTTATCTCGAATGACCCGTTCAGCGGAGTTAAGGTTATCAACGGTAAATTGACTCTAAATGATTTGCCCGGGCTTGGAGTCATTAGTCAATAGTCATTGGTCATTTGTATTAATTCAATTCGTCGCCAATCCGCAATCCGAAATCTTAAATCCTGAAACAATAAATGTCTAGAACTATAAATATTCTCCCCGAAGTCGTTGCAAGCAAAATTGCCGCCGGTGAAGTTATTCAACGTCCGGCATCTGCTGTGAAAGAGTTGTTGGAAAACTCGCTTGATGCGGGGGCGAATTCAATCAAAGTAATAATTGCAGAAAGCGGGAAGTCATTAATTCAGGTGATTGATGACGGTTGCGGGATGAGCGCGGAAGATGCGGCTGTTGCGTTTGGGCGACATGCAACGAGTAAGATTTCGAAAGCAGAAGATTTGGAATGTATCGAGACATTTGGCTTTCGGGGCGAAGCGTTGGCAACGATTGCCGCCATTGCTCAGGTCGAAATGAAAACACGGCAGACAAGTTCTGAAGTTGCAACAAAAGTACGAATTGAAGGAGGTTTGATTTTGGAAATCGGTGAAGATTCTGCGCCGGTCGGGACATCAATTCGTGTGAAAAATCTTTTCTACAATACACCTGCACGAAGAAAATTTCAGAAGAGCGACCAGACAGAATACAAGCATATTGCTGATGCAATTCAACGAGCCGCGCTTGCTCATCCGGAAATTACGTTTGAGTTCATTAGTGATGACGAAACGATTTTCAATTTTCGTTCTGGTGAACTCAGTGAACGGTTGAAAGATATTTTTGGTGAGAATCTTAGTAAAACGGTTTTCTATTTTGAAGATGAAGTCGCGTTTGCAAGAGTATCAGGTTTTCTTGGGAAGCCGGATTTCGCGAGGAAAGGAAAAACCGAGCAATATCTTTACCTGAACGGAAGATACATCCAAAATAAAAGTCTCAATCATGCAGTATTTCAGGCATACGAGAATTTGTTGGAGAAGGGAAGCTTCCCCTTTTTTGTGTTGTTCATCGAGATTGACCCGACGAAAGTTGATGTGAACGTTCATCCTTCAAAAATGGAAGTGAAGTTCGATGATGAACAGACAATGTATCGCTTTGTGTTGAGCAGTGTGCGGCGGGCGTTATCAGAACATGATTTGATTCCTTCAATTTCTGTCCAGCAAACTTCACAGCAACCATCAGAAATCGGGGTGAGGTTTACGTCATCGCCGACCTCCAGTCAACAACGTGCGAGTGGATGGGAAGATTTATTGAGAACGTTGCCGACAAGGGATGATTCGGGTTTGCCTTTTGGAAATACCCAAGAGATTACTGGTCGGGAGTACAACACTCTCCCGGAATTTCAGGAGACTAATCAACAATTAGAAAATGTTCGGAGTGACGTACAACCCATAAATAGTAAACCATTGTTGAGTGATGTACGAATCTGGCAACTTCATAACAAATATATACTCATCCCGATTGAAGAAGGGTTGATGTTGGTTGACCAGCACGCGGCGCACGAGCGAGTTATGTATGAGCGAATATTAAAACGGTTTGAAGTGAACGAACCATCTTCTCAACAGTTATTATTTCCCGTAACGGTTGAACTCTCGGCAAGCGATACGGCGCTTGTTACAGAACTTCATCCAGTGTTAGAGGGAATCGGATTCAGTTTGAAATTCTTCGGGAAGAATACAATTGTCATTGATGGTGTTCCTTCGGATGTGAAATCAGGAAACGAAGCGACGATACTTCAAAGTGTTCTTGACTTGTACAAGGATGATAATCAAGCGGGAATGAAATTAGAACAGCGAGAGCGACTTGTTAAATCGTTCTCTTGCAAAGCCGCAATTCGTGCAGGCGACCCATTGAGTGAAACCGAAATGCGTTCTTTGCTCGACCAATTATTTCTTACACAAATTCCGTACGTTTGCCCGCACGGACGACCGACGATTATTCGACTTTCACTTCCGGAGTTGGATAAGAGATTTAGGAGAATTCTCTGAGCGATATGCGATTTGGGATATGAGATATGTGTGATACAACCATCTCACATCACATATCTCATATAGCAATTTCATCCCTTAAACAAAACGAGTGAAGAGAAATCTTTCACACCAATTGCTTCGACTGAGTAGAACGGTTCTCCGTACTTCACTCCAATTTTTGTCCCATAATATTTCATTCGTGTCTCCATAAAGTCGAGGAATGATTTCTGACTGAGGAATGTTTCCGGCTCGGATGATTCAGGATTGTAGAACTGAGATTTGTGTGCTTTGATTGCTGCAACGCGTAATTCATACACGTCTGAAATATCAACAATGAAACTTGGTTCAAATTCATATTTCTGCATGAAATGGAAATAGTTATTCGGACGCCATGGCAGTTGTTTTTTCCCGTTCAGCGTGGTATTGATTTTCGCCAAGCCCGAATAAAACCACGCTTCACGACAAAGGTGATGAGCATGAACGTGGTCAGGATGCCGCTCGTGCCAATGGGGAATAAGAAGTATTTTCGGACGATATTTCCGGTACAGTTGAACAACTTTCAAGCGATTCTTTTCAGTAACTTCAAATCGTCCGTCGGGTAAATCTAAATTCTCCCGGATGTTGACGCCAAGAATATTCGCCGCATCGAGCGCTTCTTTTGCACGGATGCGTGCAGTGCCGCGTGTTCCGGTTTCGCCGCGGGTCAAATCTGCAATGCCGACACTGTATCCGAGTTTCACACATTTTGCAACAGTTCCGCCGCATGAAAGTTCAACATCATCTGGGTGTGCGCCGATTGCAAGTATGTCAAGTTGCATAAAATAAATTACAAGTTTCGTTATGATTAACCATTTCGTTACATCCCCTGGTGCTCTAATTTTGTGAAGAGTTGTTGCAGTTCCTGTGAGTACCGCTGGCAAATTTTTCGCGCGTAACGGTTATAACCGTACATATCTTTAAATAATTCTTCCGTGTCGTTATCAGCGTACTCGATGATTTGACGAAGATTTTTGTAATTTTCTGTCGAGTACATTGTTTGCGGCAAATCAAGGTTGATGAGACTTCGTCCGACAAATTGTGTCATGAATAATGTTTTTGCCATAAGTAAGTCATGTTCGGTCGGAGAGATTTCGTGAACGACGAGACTATTGGAGGTTAATTGTATCCGAACGATTTCAAATAATTCCCGTTTTATTCTTACAGGGGTGAGAAATATTAGTTTGCCTGCTAAGGAAGTTACTGCGCTATCCGGACCGAAGAGCGGATGTGTTCCGACGATAGAAACAGATTGGGGGAGTGAATCCTTCATCCATTGTACCGGCAATTCTTTGACCGAGCAAACATCGAAGATGATGGCGCCTGGTTTCACTTTTTTCGATATTGCCTTGAGTATTGCAGGCATCTGGTTGATTGGAACTGCAAGCACGACATAATCTTTCGAAGCCGCTTCATCGAGTGTTACTTCCCGTTCTCCCGGGTCAATGGTTTTCACTGATTTGGGGTCGTAGTAACAAACGTTAAAATGTCTCCGTAATTTTCGTGATGCATACTGACCGAATCTTCCGAATCCGATTAATCCGATTTCTGTTCTCATACTATTGCTTGAATGGTTTTTCCTTGAGTAAGAATGAGGTGGTATAATTTCCGAATAAATGTTTCATCAAGCCCTGATGATTGGGCAACACGTAATCGTTTTTTTATGATGTCTTGTTCCCGTTTTTTGTCAGGAATTGGTTTGCTGTTGTTCTTCTTCCATTTGCCGACTTCTGAAACTAATTCCATGCGTTGGGCGAGTAGAAGCAAAAGCATGTCATCTACAATATCAATTTCTTCCCTGATTCGTGCAAGTCCTGTTTGATGTTTGGTCAAGGTTTGTCGCATCAGATGGTCGGCAAGAACGAGAGCGAGCATTGATTCAACGACAGGGACAGCACGCGGACAAAGACATGGGTCGTGGCGACCTTCAACTTTGATGGTTCGTTTCTTCCCTTTGGTGTCAACTGTTTCCTGAGTTTTAAGGATTGACGACGGCGGCTTCACTGCAACACGAACGACAATATCTTCGCCGTTGGAAATTCCGCCGAGAATTCCTCCGGCAAAATTTGTTTTGGTTCGAACTTTGCCGCTTTTCTTCTCTTTGTAAAACTCGTCGTTGTGTTCGCTCGCTTTCATTTTCGCGGCGGCAAATCCTGAACCGATTTCAAAGCCTTTAATTGCCGGAATAGAGAGGAGTGCTTTCGCCAAATCAGCTTCGAGTTTATCGAACACCGGCTCTCCAAGTCCCGCAGGAACTCCCGTGATGACTGCTTCAACAACGCCGCCGAGCGAGTCGCCTTCTTTTTTTACTTTAAGAATTGCCCTCTCCATTTTCTTCGCGACTTTTGCATCAGCGCATCGAACAGGATTCTTTTCAATTTCAGAAAAATCAATTTCTTTCGCGGTAATGTTGCCGACTTGTTTTGTGTAAGCATAAATTTTAATCCCGCGTTTAGCGAGAATTTGTTTTGCCAACGCACCTGCCGCAACACGTCCGGCGGTTTCTCTTGCTGATGAACGACCGCCGCCTCGATAATCCTGAATTCCATATTTCGACAAGTATGTGAACGCCGCGTGTCCGGGTCGGAATAAATTCTTGATACTTTCGTATGCTTTCGAGTTTTGGTCTTTGTTCCAAATCAAAAGACAGATTGGGGTGCCGAGAGTCTTTCCTTCAAACACGCCGCTCAATACTTGAACTTGGTCGGTTTCGTTTCGCGGAGTTGTAACGCCACTCTGCCCCGGTCGTCGTCTGTTCAATTCTTTTTGAATTCCATCGAGCGAAAAAGGGAGATTGGGTTTCACTCCGTCAATCAAAACTCCAACTGCCTTACCGTGACTTTCCCCGAACGTGGTGATACGAAAGAACTTGCCGAATGAATTTCCAGCCATGATTAACAACTTTCTTCTAACTTTTTGAATTCATCCCAAAAATTCGGGAATGATTTTGTCACGCACATCGGATTGAGAATTTCAACTCCCGGAACTTTCAACCCCGCGATTGCAAAACTCATTGCAATCCGGTGGTCGTTATATGTTTCAATTGTCGCTCCATGCAACGGCTGAGGTCGAATGAGCAATCCGTCTTCAAGTACTTTCACCTTCGCACCGAGTTTGGTAAGTTGAGCGGCAAGCGCAATTAATCTGTTTGATTCTTTAAACTGTAGATGTGCAACGTTTGAAATTGTCGTTTCACCTTCAGCAAATGCGGCGACAACTGCAAGTGTCGGAACACAATCAGGAATATCGTTCATGTCAACTTCGATTCCTCTGAGTCCATTTCCCTGAATCTCAACAACGTTTTCACGTTTAATAATTTTGCAACCCATCTCTTTCAAAACACTTAGAAATCGAATGTCACCTTGAAGTGAATCAAGAGAAACATCAGCAACGGAAACTTTTCCACCGGTGATTGCCGCCGCTGCGGCAAAGTATGTTACTGCAGAAGCATCCGCTTCGATATGAAACGGCTCAGCGATATACCGTTCAGTGTTTGAAATATAGTATGAAGTGTACGGTTCGATAACTTCAATCTCAGCGCCGAATGAACGCATCACGTGAAGCGACATATCAACATACGGAGTTGAACTTAATTTATTTTTGATGTTGAGGGTGACCGGATATTTTGAGTACGGCGCAGAAAGCAAAATCGAAGAGACAAACTGACTGCTGATGTTTGCAGAGAGTGAAATTACTCCGCCTTTGAAATTACCGCCTTGAATTTTAACCGGAGGACAGCCATTGTTGCTTGAAGATCTAATTCCTGCCATTGTCAACGCATCAAGCAAATCTTTGATGGGACGTTTTTGCATTGCCTCATCGCCAGTAAGAGTTACTTCACCGTTTGCTAAACAAGAGAACGTCGCGAGAAAGCGGATAGCAGTTCCTGCATTTCCCACAAACACTTCTTGATGCGGTGCGGTGAGATTTCCTGACGTGCCCTCAACTTGAATGAGGTTATCCTGATTGGTAATTCCGATGCCAAATTGTTTCAACGCTTCGACGAGATATTTTGAATCATCACTGCTTGATGTATTGGAGAGAATCGTAATTCCATCGGCAAGCGATGCAACGATGAGCGCACGGTTGGTGTAACTTTTTGATGGAGGGACACGAACCTCGGCGTCTAACGTCTCGATGGTTCGTATTGAACGAGATGGAACTTCATTCATAATGATTCGGTGAACAACTTTGATTGTAACTTTGCTTGAGTTTGAAAAAATTCTAATCCGGTAATAATCTTGCAGCCCGCTGCTTTTGCGGCGACAAGGAGGGATGTCATTGGAGGTGAATATACTGCATCAAAAACTGTCATGGTGTGACGGAGATGGTTATGAACATTGAACGGAATTTCTGTCGAGTTCATGCCGACGCTCGTTCCGTTCATCAAAATATCTGTGTGTACTTCTGAAAATGATTTTGGTTTTGCCCACTCGCAACCCAATTCGTTTGCAAGCGTGCGTGATTTATTTTCGTTTCTTCCGATAATTGTTGTTTTGGCTCCAATGAGTATTGCCGCATACGCCATCGTGCGTGCTGTGCCGCCTGTTCCGAGAACTGTTACTCGTTTGTTTCTGAGTGACGTTCGCTTTTTCAAACATTGTAAGATGGCAGGCAAATCCGTGTTTGTCCCGTACAGTTTCTTTCTTTTTTTGATGACTGTATTGACGGCTCGAAGTTCGTTCGCATCTGTTTCAACTTCATCAAGCATCGGAAGAATTTCTTGTTTGAATGGCATCGTTACACTGAGTCCGCAAATCATATCGCGATATGATTTGAAAAACAGTGGAAGATTATCAACAAGAAAGTTGACGTAAACTGCGTTGAGGTTTTTCCGAGCAAAGATTGAATTGTGAAAATAAATCCCTTTGCTTTGCGAGACCGGATTACCAATGAGTCCAAAAACCTTAGTTCGTGAGTTCAAAATATGAACTCGGAATGTATTTTTCAAATCCTGAATGTTCAACTGCCCGGGGGCTGTCTCCTCGTCAACAGAAATTGGAGCATACATAAACTGTCCGCCAAATTTACCTTGCAGAATTCTGCTGATTTGTCCCCGTTCTCCCATGCAGAATGCAAGAAGTTTTCGCTTTTCACTTCGTGCAAGCGTTAATAAATCAAACATTGTTTTGTTGTCAGATATATCCTTCGCCATCGTTACGATTTTGAAAACATGCGCGCCCGTTGTTTTCATTTTCTTGTAGATGTTGAAAAGGTTGGAAGGAGTCTCATCAAAGTTATGGTATGAAACAATAATCTTTGTTTTAGCAGATTGAGCAACGAGTTGTTGTACCGCATTTGTTCCCCAACTCAATTCTATGTCAACATATTCTGTTTGATGTTTGACTGCCTCTGCAAGTATTTTCAAATTCTCATTCAAAGAACCGGAGAACTTTCCGCCTTCTTCAATTCTTCTATTTGTTATGATGAATTTGGGACGTGGCTTTTGGAGAAGTTTTGAAATATCGAGGTCAGAAATTCCATCAACCCGAATCTCGATGAGTTCAGTCTCTTTTACTGCTTGTTTGATTTTCTGAAACGCTTCGTTCATGGTTGACGGAGCGATTGAGCAACAAATCTTCATTGCCTGAACAATTTCAAAGCTTCCAAATGTGTAAGCGGAACTCCAACCTTTGCTTTTCCGATTTCTTGAAGCAAGGAGTAATGAACAATTCCTGACTTTGCTTTCTTGTCTTGAAGAGTTGCTTCGAACAATTTCTTCAAATCAATGTTCGATGGAATTTCTGTCGGCAGATTGTATTTACGAAGCATATATTCGATACACTCAACTGCATCCGGCTCAATCAATCCAAGCGCAACAGAGATTTTTGTCTCTGCTACCATCCCGATTGCAACTGCCTGTCCGTGTGACATTTTATAATTCATTAATGATTCGAGTGCATGACCAATCGTATGTCCGAAATTCAGAATTCGCCTCAGGTCTGTTTCTTTTTCATCTCGTTCGACAACGTAACGTTTCAACTCACAACATCGCTTGATAATTTTATTGAGAACTCGTTCATCGTTGTTCAAAATCTTTTTTGAATTTGCATCAAGGAACTCAAACAAGTCCGCATCCATGATTGCCGCGTACTTGATAATTTCCGCCATTCCATTTGAGAATTCTGAATCAGGCAACGTATGTAGTGTTGTTGTATCAATAAAGACTGCTTTCGGTTGATAAAACGCGCCAATCAAATTCTTCCCAAGCGGATGGTCAACAGCAACTTTCCCGCCGATGGAGCTATCAACCTGTGCAAGAAGTGTGGTTGGAATTTGTAAGAACGGAACTCCGCGATGAAGAGTCGCTGCGACAAATCCTGTAATATCTCCGACAACTCCGCCACCGAGTGCAATGAAAACAGAATCCCGACCTGCGTTCAACTTCAGCACTTCATTTTCAAGTAACGCCTTCGTCTGTCGGTTTTTATATTCTTCTCCGGAATGAATAGAGAGGAGGACGGTTTCTAATTTCCATTCCGTCATCAATCGGCAGAACTTTTTTCCATACAATTTCTGAACATTTGTATCGGTGATAATGAAGTACTTACTCCCAAGTTTCATCTTGGCAATCTGCTTCACAGCATCTGCAAGCCGTATGCCGATATGAATATCGTAGGAATCGTCAATTGTTTTTTTGAGATGTACTCTGAGTTTCATGTGGATTTACGAATCGAGAGATTGACGAATGGAATGTACAAACTTTTTCGCATCTGCAATAGCATTTCCATCTTTTGCAGACTGAAGAATCTTGATGAGCGCACTTCCGATGATGATGCCGTCCGCATATTGAGCAAGTTCTTTCGCATCTTCAGGAGTCGAAATCCCGAAGCCGACAAACAACGGATTTTTCGTTACGACCTTTCTCGCACGAGTTAGAAAATCCTTCGCCTGTTGTGAAATCTGCTGACGTTCTCCCGTCACTCCCGTAATAGAAACACAATAAAGAAATCCATTCGATGCTTCATCGAGCAATTTCAATCGTTCATCGGGAGTGGTTGGTGTTGCGAGGAAGATTATAGAAATATCATATTGCTTTGCCAGCGTTCGATATTCTGTACTTTCTTCAATCGGCAGGTCTGCGATGATTGTACCATTAACTCCGAGTTGTTTGCAAGTGGAAAGAAATTTTTCTAATCCGAAAGCAAAAATCGGATTTGCATAACCCATCAACACAAGCGGAATGTTGGTTTCCTTTCGAATCTCTGCAACCATTTCAAAAGTATTTTGAAGAGTTACTCCATTCCTAAGCGCAACTTCTGAACTCATTTGAATTACGGGTCCATCAGCAACCGGATCAGAAAATGGAATGCCAAGTTCAATCACATCTGCACCGGCGTTCGCAAGTTCAACAACAAGTGGAACAGTGGTTTCGAGTGTTGGGAAACCGGCGGTGATGAAGAGAGAAAGGGTTTTGTGGTTTAGTTTGTGAACGTAAGTAGATAACTTGTTCATTCAGTATTAACAATAGCAAAATAATTCGGGGAAAAAACTTTAAAACTCAAATAGAAGTTTTAATTTCGTTGAAACAGTATTTTGAATTCTCTCTGGGATTATGCCTAATTCACGAATGAAATTTGACTTTGAAACTGTCAGGAGTCGGTGAAGTCGTAGGGTTGAGGAAACACGGAGCCCGGTAATTTCAAAATCCTTATCACTGGTTGTAAGTATGACATCGGAAGGCAAGATGTCGGAAGGTATCTTGCTGGTGATGAAACCTACGATAACATGATTGTGTGAACCGATTGTATTGGTCAAACAAACTGCGGGACGGACTTTGAATGATGACAAATCATCAAAAGGGAATTGTACAAGGACAATCTTATTCTTTATCATTGAATGGTTTACCGTCTTTTACAGTATAAATGTCCTCATCAGGCTCTTTTAAGAATGCAAATGCTTCGTTCGAGGATGCGGCTTTTAGCCACAACAGTTCATCAATGTCATCTTCATCCGGAAGTAAAATAATGACTCTAACTTTACTCCCGTCTTTCACATTTAATAATGGCTTATCTAAGATAAGGTTGCGTTTAGTGGTAAACTGAGCAGTCGTTTCTATTGCTTTTGAAAGTATTTCCATTGTTCACTCTGAATGAAAGTCTTTAACAAGATAAGCATGAATTTTGAAAAACAAAAGAAAGTCAGGATTATGTTAGGGTATTTCGAATTATCGTCGGTAAATCCTTCTCCCCGCGTCCAGAAAGATTTACAACCACAATTTCGTTTGGATTTGTCTTCGGTATCAGATATTCAAGATACGCCAACGCATGAGATGATTCTAACGCAGGGAGAATTCCTTCGAGTCGGGTTAACTCAAGTCCGGCTTTCAATGCTTCATCATCTTGGATGGAAACATATTGAACTCGACCTGAATCTTTCAAATAACTATGTTCAGGTCCGACACCGGGATAATCAAGTCCGGCAGAGATAGAGTGAGCGGGAATTACTTGTCCGTCTTCATCTTGCAAAATGTAACTGAATGAGCCGTGAAGCGCTCCGGGTTTTCCCGCTGTGAGAGTTGCTGCGTGTTTACCTGTTTCAATTCCGTGTCCCGCTGCTTCAACTCCAAAAATCTTCACAGATAAATCTTGGAGAAAATCATAAAACAAACCAATCGAATTACTGCCGCCGCCGACACACGCAACTAAATAATCGGGTAAGCGATGTTCTTTCTCCAACATTTGTTGTTTCGTCTCTTTTCCAATCACTGATTGAAAATCTCTCACCATCATTGGATACGGATGCGGACCAACGACAGAACCAATCACATAAAACGTGTTTCGAACATTTGTTACCCAATCACGCAACGCCTCGTTGATTGCGTCCTTTAACGTTCCGGTTCCCGAACTGACAGGGCGAACTTCGGCGCCGAGCAATCTCATTCTCGTTACGTTGATTTCCTGTCGTTGCATGTCTTCCGTTCCCATATAGACGATGCACTCCAAACCCATCATAGCGGCAACAGTTGCTGTGGCGACTCCGTGCTGTCCCGCTCCGGTTTCGGCAATGATTCTTGTTTTCCCGATTCGCTTTGCAAGAAGAATCTGTCCGATTGTATTATTAATTTTGTGTGCGCCGGTATGACACAAGTCTTCACGCTTCAAATAGATTTTTGCTTTGCCGAATCTTTGTGTTAGTCGTTCAGCAAAATAGAGTGGAGTCGGACGACCGACATAGTTTTTCAGTAAGTCATTAAATCTGTTTTGAAATGTCTCATCATGTTTGATTGAATTGTAGGCATGTTCCAATTCAAACAAGGCGGACATCAATGTTTCGGGAACGAATCGCCCGCCGTATTTGCCGAAGTGACCGGATGAATCAGGAAGTGATTGTATATCTGCCATGATTATTTGAGCGTCAATGTTCTGTTCATAATCGGCGCGAGTTGTCGTAATTGTTCCAACAGCAATTTCATTTTTGATGGCTTAAGCGATTGGTAACCATCTGACAAAGCAGTTTCAGGATTGTGGTGAACTTCAATCATCAATCCATCCGCACCTGCCGCAACAGAGGCGAGCGACATCGGAATCACTCCTTCCCACACACCAATGCCGTGGCTCGGGTCAACGATGATGGGAAGGTGAGAAAGTTTCTTCACTATCGGGACGGCGTTCAAATCGAGCGTGTTGCGTGTTGCCGTTTCAAATGTTCTGATGCCACGCTCGCACAAAATAACATTCGGATTGCCGCCGTTCAAAATATATTCTGCCGCCATCAGCCATTCTTCGATAGTTGCAGAAAGTCCCCGTTTAAGAAGAACGGGCTTTTGCAGCGCGCCAACCGCTTCAAGCAAAGAATAGTTTTGCATGTTCCTTGCGCCGATTTGAAGAACATCCGCACACTCTGAAACGAGCGGAAGCGTTTCAGTATCTTTTACTTCGGTGACAATATTCAATCCCGTTGCGGTACGTGCATCCTTTAAATACTGTAATGCTTCTTGTTTCAATCCCTGAAACGCGTAGGGAGAAGTTCGCGGCTTATACGCTCCGCCGCGCAGAAACCTAATTCCAAGTTCTTTCAAAATTCCTGCCGTATCAACAATCTGTTGACGACTTTCGACAGAACAAGGTCCTGCAATAATCGTCAATTCATTCGCCCCGACAAACTCATTTCCGATTTGAACAGTCGTACTTAATGCTTTGAAATCTTTGCTTGCAAGTTTGTACGGCTTTGTAACCGGAATTGCATCAAGAACTCCGGGGAGATTGAGGAAAAGTTCGGGGTCAATCTTGCCGCGGTTTCCGGTGACGCCTATTGCCATTCGTGCTTCGCCTGGGATTTCATGCGGCGCGTAGCCGAGGCTTGATATTTTTTCTTTCACCCGCTCAATGTCGGAACGAGGCGCGTCTAATTTCATTAAAATAAGCATGCTTGCAGAGTTAAAAGTTTAAAGTTCAAAGTTAAAAGTGAAATAATATTCGTTTTGGGTTTGTAGTTTTGATGTTTCAAATTGTCAGTTCTGAACGGTCAATTATCAATGGTAAATCAAAACATTGACAATTGACAGTTGGCAATTCACTATTGACCATTTTTTATTGGTTCAGTTTATCAAATAATAATTTTACTTTTTGATGGTTTTTCTTTCCGGGAACAAGTTCGATTCCGCTGTTTATATCCACAGCGAATGGTTGAACAGTGTGGATTGCTTCACAAATGTTGTCAGGATTTAAACCACCGGCAAATACAAGACGGTGAATCTTTTTCAGTTCCTGTGCAATTGAATAATCCGCATGGTTTCCTGTTCCGCCGTACAACCCATTGCTCGAGCCATCAAGTAACGCGGCAGATATTTTATATTCCTTTGTTTGATTTACTTCATCATGCTTTGACAGACGAAACGCTTTCCACACTTCAACTGAAAATTCAGAACAGTCATCGGGAGATTCATCTCCGCTGAGTTGAATGAGTTTGATGGTCGTTTCCCGAATTGTTCGTTCAATGATTTCCCGCATCTCGTTGACGAACACTCCTACGGGTGTAGCACTCGACGGGAGATTTCTGATAATCTCTCTCGCTTTCGATGGCTGAATATATCGGGGACTATTTTCATAAAAAATAAATCCTAAATAGTTCGCTCCGGCAGTTGCACAGAAGAGCGCATCAGCAAAGTTCGTGATACCACAGATTTTTACCAATGGCTTCATAAACCACTAAGAGCACGAAGAAACACAAAGCTACTCGAAGTCATCGTTCCGTACTTTCTAACAATTGTTTCAATGCAAGTCCGGGTTGTTTTGATTTCATAAGGTACTCACCAATCAACGCCGCCTTTATTCCGGCATCTTTTAATTTTCGGAGACCATCGGTAGAATGAATTCCGCTTTCACTTACCAACGTAGTATCTTTTGGAATGAAGCGGGATAATTCAATCGAATGGTTAATATCAATCGTCATCGTTTTCAAATCTCGGTTGTTGATGCCGACAAGTTTCATCGAGTCGAAATCGAGTTTTTCAATTTCTCTTTCTTCGTAGAGTTCTACAAGGGATTCCAAACCAAGTTCTGATGCAGCAGAGTGTAAATCAGATAGTTGTTGCTTCTCAAGAATAACGGCAATAAGTAACACAGCATCCGCGCCGGCAACTTTCGCTTCGTGAAGTTGGTGCTCATCAATGATAAAATCTTTTCGGAGAAGCGGAAGTCTGACAACATTTCTAACTTCAGATAAATCTTTGATTGTACCGGAAAAAAATTTCTCATCAGTCAGGACAGATATTCCTGCCGCGCCATTAGATTCATACTCGCCGGCAATGGTTTGTGGTCGAATATCAATCCGTAAACTTCCTGCGGATGGAGATGCGCGTTTGATTTCTGCAATCACAGCAAAAGGCGTTGTGGTGTTCAGTGAATGTCGGAGTGAAATAGTTTTTCTTTGAAAGAATTCAAATGATTGAAAATCAGAAATTGAATATTTCTGTTTCAACTTGGCGACTTCATCCCGTTTATATTCGACAATTTGTTGAAGAATGTTCATCGGTTTGTGAACTCAATGAGTTGCTTCAATTTCTCCAACGCTCTTCCTGAATCAATTGATTCCTGAGCGAGCGGAACTCCGCCTTGAATTGTTTCGACTTTTCCTGCAACATAAAATCCGGCTGCCGCATTTGCCACAACATAATCTCTGTACGGACTTTTCTCGCCTTGAAGGATAGTCAATGCAATTTTCGCATTATGTTCAGGTGAATCTCCGCGAACAGATGAAGGCGGCGATTGATTCAACCCAAAAGATGACGGCTCAATCTCAAAAAGACGTGGCGCAGTTTTCTTTTTGATTTCCCGGACGACCGTATTCGCACCGAGAGACACTTCATCCAATCCATCAAGCGAATAAACAACGCAAACATGGTCAGGTTTCAAAGAAGTCATTACGTCGGTTATACTTCTCGAAACCTTTTTGTTAAAAACTCCGAGTAATTGGCGCTCCACTCCTGCGGGATTTGTAAGTGGTCCGAGAAGATTGAAGACTGTTCTCACGCCAAGTTCCGAACGTACTTTTGCAACATGTTTCATCGCCGGATGAAAAAGTGGCGCGTACAAAAACCCGATGCCGATTGAATTCACACACGCTTCTGTTTTCGGAACTTCCAATTCGATATTCACACCAAGCGCTTTCAATATTCCTGCACTTCCGCTTAAACTTGAAACCGCCCGGTTACCATGTTTTGCAACGGTCACACCTCCGCCCGCAACAACGATTGATGCAAGAGTCGAAATGTTGAATGACATCGAACCGTCACCGCCGGTTCCGCACATATCAATCGCGTTCGGGTCATCAACGTTGATGTGAATTGCTTTTTCGCGCATCACTTCCACGAAACCGGAAATCTCACTCACTGCCTCGCCCTTTGCTTTCAAGGCGAACAGAAACGCAGCGATTTGGGCATCGGTTGCTCCCCCTTCCATGATGATGTTCATCGCAGATTTAGCTTCCAGTTGTGTTAATGAACCGAGCTCACAAAGTTTTTGAAGATATTCTTTCATGATTCAAACCAATTAGACATTAACTTGTAACCGGATTTTGTTAGAACAGATTCGGGGTGAAACTGAATTCCTTGAATCGGAAATTCTTTATGTCGAATAGCCATGATGACACCGTCGTCCGTCGTTGCGGTGATGAGCAATTCGTTCGGGAAATTCTCTTTAGCAATCACGAGTGAATGATATCGTGTGGCTTCAAAAGGATTTTCAAGCGAACGAAATATTCCTTCGCCTTGGTGAAGTATCATTGAAGTTTTGCCGTGCATCAGTGTTGGCGCGTAGGTAATTGTTCCATTGAACGCGCAACCTATTGCCTGATGTCCAAGACAAACGCCAAGTGTCGGAATGGTTTTTCCAAGCTCTTTGATAACTTGAATACAAATGCCTGCGTTTTCGGGACGCCCGGGTCCGGGTGAGATGACGATTCGTTCAGGATTCAATTGCTTGATTTCGTTCACTGAAATTTTATCATTGCGAACGACATGAATATCGCTTCGGATTTGCCCGATGAGTTGAACGAGGTTGTATGTGAATGAATCGTAATTGTCAATCAGAAGAATCATCGCATCATTCCTTCGGCAAGTTTGAGCGCTTCAACAAGCGCCTGTGCTTTGTTGATTGTTTCCCGATACTCCGATTCAGGATTTGAATCGGCGACGATGCCCGCGCCCGATTGAAGATATATCGTATCGTTTGTTGCAAACATGGTTCTGATGGCAATACATATATCCATATTCCCCGAAAAATCAAAATAGCCGACTCCGCCTGCATAAATTCCTCTTCGACTCTTTTCGAGTTTATCAATAATTTCCATTGCGCGAATTTTTGGCGCTCCGCTCACCGTTCCGGCAGGAAATGTTGCTTTCAAAACATCCACGCACGATTTTTCTTTGTCCACTTTTCCGGTAACCCGTGAAGCAATGTGCATGACGTGAGAATATCGAACCACAAACATCAGTTGGTCAACTTTGACTGTGCCGACTTCACACACTCGTCCCAAATCATTCCTCCCTAAATCAACAAGCATGATATGTTCTGCTCGTTCTTTCGTGTCGGCAAGAAGTTCGGCTTCGAGCCGTTTGTCTTCTTCGTCGGTAGCGCCGCGCCTGCGTGTTCCGGCGATGGGATAAACTTCTGTCGCTCCGTTTTCCACACGGACAAGAATTTCAGGCGATGAACCAATCACAGTAAAATCATCGAACGACAAATAATATAAATAGGGAGAAGGATTAACGATGCGAAGCGCGCGATACACGTTGAACAAGTCACCATGATACGACGTTGAGAACCGTTGCGAGAGAACAACTTGAAAAATATCTCCTTCATGGATGTGATGTTTTGCTTGTTCAACTGATTGTAGAAATTGTTCATGTTCGATTTCATGCCTCAATGAGTTTGAATCTGAATGGAACTCATGTGATGATGGAGTTGAATCACGAAGTTGTGATTCAAGTGTTGCAATCTCATTCAATGCGCTGTTGTATTGTTCGATTAATGGTTCATCTGGATTCACAACGACATTGACGATGATAATAATTTGATGTTTGAGATGGTCAAATGCAAGAACAGTTGTGTAGAGGGAGAGAATACTGTCGAACATAGGAGAACTGTCCGAAACTGACGCGGGAATATTTTCAACAAACCGAATTGCATCGTATCCGATAAATCCAACCAAGCCGCCGCGAAAACGGGGGAGATTCGGAAGTGTTGGCTGTTTGTACTTGCTTATCGTTTTATCAATGATGTCGAAGAAGTTGTTGTTTGATTCGAACGTTATTCCTTTCTCCGAAATCCATGTAGTTTTCTCTTTACACTTCAATGTCACAATCGGATTTTTACCGATGAATGAATAGCGCGCAATCCGTTCTCCTCCTTCAACGCTTTCAAAAAGAAAAGATTTATCGCTCTCTTTTCTCAAACGTAAATAGGCGGAGACCGGTGTCAACGTATCTGCCAGCAACGATTTGCTGACGGGGATGACGTTGTATGTTTGTCCTAATATTTCAAATTCTTCAAATGTCATTTCGGTTGAAACAAAAAACCCTTCTTGGTGTTCCAAGAAGGGCTTCATTTTTTTTTATTTTAGGAGAACTAATTATGCCTTTCTCTTTCCACCGACAAAACGCGGAATTTGATACCAGTATGACCAGTACCAAGTGCGCATCAACATCATATCGTTGGATTGAGAATTCATCTGGCATAAGGATACGAAGAAATTTTGAATTAGTCAAGGGAAATTTCGTCTTTGAGTGAAATTATTTTCTGTGAAGAACTTCTTTGGCTTACTTTTTCAATCTCTGTATATTGAAATCAGTTATGAAGAATTCTTATACGTTACTTCTGTCTCTTATTATTCTCACTTGTTCTCAGGTCTTTGGTGGTGATACACTCCGGATCGCTTCATACAATATTCTGAACTATTCCGATACTTCGACACGGCACACACAGTTCCGAAAAGTCATTCACAACATGAAACCGGATGTTCTTGTAGTGCAGGAAATAATAAATCAGGCGGGAGTTACACTGTTCCTCAACCAAGTGATGAATTATTATCAGCCGGGCAAATATGCAACAGTGCAGTTTTACGATGGACCGGATACCGACAATTCCATTTTCTATGATACATCAAAAGTAAAAATTGTGAATGTGAATTATTTAACCAACGGCGTGTTAACCCGCTTCATCGCTGAATATACAATCAAGCCAAAATGGTCGGATGAATCACTAAGAATCTACTCACTTCATTTAAAAGCAGGTGCATCTGACACTGCAAGAAGGAGACAGGAGAGTGAGTATCTCAGGGATTATTTGAATCAACTTCAGGCGAATACAAATTTTATCATCGCAGGCGATTACAATATCTACGGAGGTACAGAAGCGGCATACCAAACGTTGATTGCTAATACTTCAGACAATGATGGAAGAGTAAAAGACCCGCTCAACATGACAGGAACATGGAATCAATCTGCATATGCTGCTTACCATACACAGGCTCCACAATCTTCCAACGGCGGCATGGATGACCGTTTCGACATGCTTCTTCCGTCGTACTCGTTGTATGAAGATAATATGATTGTATCATCCTACAAGGCATTTGGCAACGACGGACAACATTACAATGCAAGCATCAATCGTCTCCCGAACTATGCTGTGCCGGATAGTGTCGCTCACGGATTATATTACGCCGCCGACCATATTCCTGTCGTTTGCAACTTTACTTTTCCCGATACGGTTGCATCGGTTTCTGTAAGCATGAATGTTGCAACAGGATGGAATATCGTATCGCTTCCAATAGCACCAAATAATCCAGTCAAGACAGCAGTATTTCCCAATGCCGGTTCAAATGCGTATTACTACAACAATCCAAACGGGTATTTTTATGATGTAACGCTCAGGTCGAAAGTTGGGTATTGGATTAAATTCAATTCGTTTGATACTATACAGGTTCTCGGCAAGGTACGAGGAAGTGATACAATCAATGTCACGACCGGATGGAATCTTATCGGCGCATCAGACCACGATGTTGCTGTTTCACAGTTGAACATTTTACCGACAAATATAATTGACTCGCCTTTCTATGGATTTGATTTGATATATCAACCGGCAGATACGATACGAAAGGGGAGAGGATATTTTGTGAAGGTGAATACGGGTGGGAAGATAATTATTCCCTGACCTAAGAATGTGCGACTCACTTCTCGTTTTGAATTGTAATTAAAGTTCATATTATCTTTAATCTTAACAGGGAAAGTGAGTCGCACATACACATGTCAATGGAGAGATGGTAACACCTTTGTGGATTAGTAGTACAGAGCGGGAAGTTTCTTGCTCTGTATTATTTTTGCTCATGCCACAGCAATTTTCTTCGTAGGGTTCTTTACTCTTTTGTATGTGACCTTACTTCGTTTCAATTTATCTGCTTTAATAAATTCGCTAATAGCTTTTTCTTCATCCTTTGTCAGAGGTTTACTTTTAATGTAGAGGTCAACTCCGGCAGGTTCTTTAATGTATCCCATAATGTTAGCTCTTGAAATATTTGTCAATAAGTTTTTGTGCTGTTGTTGTTTGTATTATCATCAGATTTCCGCCAAGATGGTACGCATCTAAAGTTTTGTTATAATGCTCAATAAGATTAGTTTTTGCCATGAACGAAACATATCCATCATAACCATGTTGAAAAGAAGTTTTACATACATAGGCGACTAAATTGCCGGGAACTCCTTCATAAAGTTTATTTGCTCCCCTGTTAAATGGAGCGCTTTCAAGCAGGTCAATAAAAACATGGTCGGATTTGATTGTAAAACTAACAATCCCTTGGATGACATTTGGATTGTATGTAACAGAAAGTTTGTAAACTTCTTTTGAATTGTCATCTAATTCTTTTCTCCAATCAAATACCCATCCATTTTTCTTCGAAATATGATGAAGGTCAGACAACGTTAAACGCGATATTTCTGTTGGGAAACTATCACCTGAAATAGTATTGAAGATTGAGTTCGTCAATCTGTCAATAATGAAATCAAGGAAATGATGTTTTACATTTTTCACAATTTAAAGATAACAAATTCTCTTTTGTCATGCTACAAATTATTGTGCTGGAAAAATCTGATACAACATCAAATAAATCACCACACCCGTAACGGAAACATACAGCCAAATCGGATACGTCCAACGGGCGAGTTTTTTGTGGAGAGCGAACTTTTGTTTTAAACCGCGACGCAGAGTAAAAATAACCATCGGCGCAAGAACCGCCGCGAGAATTGTATGGCTTATGAGAATGATGAAATACACCGTCCGAATAATTCCTTCCCCTTGAAATTTCGTCGAGCCGTGAAAGAAATGATAGGTGAGGTATGAAATCAAAAACAGAACTGAGACGCTGAACGCGCCAAGCATCAATTTCTTGTGCGCATCTCTGTTATTCTGTTTGATGAAGTAACGACCCGCTAACAGTAAAATAGCGCTTGTCGAGTTGAGAAGAGCGTTGAGAGTAGGGAGGAAATCCATTATCAATTAAAAAGTAGTTGAGTCGTTGAGTAGATAAGTAGTTGAGATTATGAGTACAGAGAATTAACTGCAAAGTACAAGGAACTAATTACCAAGTACAAAAGCCGAATGACAAATGACAATTGACCAATAACAAATTACAATTCACCAATCACTACTCACCAATTACCACTCACATTTCACTTAACGTCTGTGCATCAACAATTAGCCGCTGTAAGGCAGTTGAGTCTTCATAATCGTAGTAGCCGCGAATGATTGCTTTATCATCAATTAAAATGAATTTGGTGCTGTGGAGGATGGCGTTTTCTTCATCTTCGACTGTTAGTTTGAATCCGTAGCGTGCAAGGGAGTAGATTGCCTTTCGTTCGCCGGTGAGGAATGTCCATTTGTTTTGTTGTGCATTGAACTTATGTCCGTATTCTTTGAGGATGTTTGGTGTATCGTATTCCGGGTCAACGGAGAAGGAGAGGAGTTTGATGTTTGCATTTGGTAATTGTTCCTGTAACTCTTGCATCTTTGCGCTCATCAACGGGCAGGGACCGCCGCAACTTGTGAAGATGAAGTCAGCGATGGTGATATGTCCAAGGAGATTTTCTTTTGTGAAGGAAACACTGTCTTGTGTGAAAAGAGAAAATTCCGGGACGGTTCCTATTTGAGGCAATGAAGAAGACGCATCAGTATTGGTTCGGTATAGTTTGAGTATTGCAGAGGTAAGTCCAACTACTATAACCGCAATGAGCAAGACTATTTGCTTTTTATTCATGAGTGTATAAACCGCAAAGACGCGAAGAACGCAAAGGTAATTTCAAAGTATTGTTTTCTTTCGGACTGAGACAGCAGAGAGATACAACATCACCGCAGCAAAAGCGATAACGATAAGAAGATTGATGCTGAGAGGCGTGAGTTCCTGTGTCGCAATATGCCCGTTGAAATACAATGCTTGTCGGAGTGAGGCGATTCCGTAACTGAGCGGATTGAGTTGCATCAATGTACTAAGCCAACCTGCCGCTCCGGAAGCAGGAAACAATGCGCCGGAGAGAAGCCACAACGGAATAAGAAACAAATTCATGATGGCGTGAAATCCTTGTGTGGAATCCATTCGCCATGCGAGCAGAAAGCCGAGTCCTGTCAAACCGAAGGCGATGATGAATAAAACCAAAAAGATTAAAAGCAAACTCAGTAACGAAAATTGTATTCCAAGAAATGGGGCAATCAATAAAAGAATGGTCGCCTGAATTAAGGAAAGCGCAGTTCCTCCAAGTATTTTTCCCATGGCGATACTGATGCCGGAAATCGGGGCAACAATTACTGATTGCAAAAATCCTTCTTTTCTATCTTCGATGATGGACATTGTTGAAAAAATAGAAGTGAAGAGAACTATCAAGACGATTGTTCCTGGAAAGAAATATTCAAGGTAATTCATCTCCGGCGGCGCGGCAGGATGATGGAATGATTTCGATAAACCTGAACCAATCAAAAACCAAAACACAAGAGGTGAACCGATAACGCCAATCATCCGGCTGCGTTGACGGTAGAAGCGGACGAGTTCACGGCGACAGAGAGTTAGTGTTGCGAGCATGGTCTTGGTTACGGGTTCGTGGTTAGGGGTTTGAGGTTAATAAATTCTGAATGAATCATTTTCGATTGATGATTGCCGATTTCTGGTTGCTGATGATTATAACACAAATGACAAATGACCAATGACGATTGACAGATGCCATGTGTAATTAATTCCAAAACCGATGCCCCGTTTTATGAATGAATACATCTTCAAGTGAGGGCTTTTTAAGTGTAACACTTTCAATCAAATCGGGAAAGGCGTGGACAAGGTCGGGGATGAATTCGCTTCCGTTTCTTCGTTCGATGTGAACGACGTTGTCTATCACTGTTGACGAATCTCCGAAACGGTTTTTAATTTCCTCAGATAATGTTGTGGAATTGGTAGAGGTCAGCGTGATAACATCGCCGCCGATTTCATGCTTCAACTCTTGCGGCGTACCGAGCGCAACCAAATTTCCGTTATCGAGAATCGCAATTCTATCGCATGCATCCGCTTCTTCAAGAATGTGTGTTGTGAGAATGATGGTGATTTCATTTTTGTCTCTCAACTCTTTGAGATAGTTCATAAAGTCACGACGTGCGCCGGGGTCAACGCCGGTGCTTGGTTCATCGAGGAACATCAATTTCGGATAATGGAGTAATCCTTTTGCAAGTTCAACACGTCGTTGGTTTCCGCCGGAAAGATGTTCGACGAGGTCGTTCGTTCGTTCGGTTAAACCGACGCGGCAAAGCATTTCAGAAATTCTGTTGCGTAGTTCTGCGCCACGCAATCCATAAAGATGTCCTTGATGAAGAAGATTCTCACGTGCTGTGAGTTTGATATCTAAACTCGGATGCTGAAACACAACACCAATCTGTTTTCGAACATCATCAGGCTGAGTAGCCAAGTCGTAATTGAGAATATTGACCGAACCCTCGCCCGGCGTAATGAGTGTCGAGAGAATCTTGAAGAGCGTACTTTTGCCACTCCCGTTCGGACCGAGCAGGCAAAATATTTCTGCCTTGTGAATTTGCAGTGAAACGTTCTTGAGCGCTTGGCGTGGTTCTAATTGTTTTCGGGTTGGCGGGTAGGAGTGGGAGAGGTTTTTTATATCTACAACAGGATTCATTACAATTTATCTAAACTCAACATAATCATCAGAACAGGCAGATACACAAGCGATGCAAAAAATAGTTTGCGCGAATAATAATTGACTTTGCTCAGTGAATCTCCTGAGTGTTGACGTGAAAACTTCATCAACGCTACGCCAAATATAAGAAAACCGAATCCAAGGAACAACGCGCTGATAACGGAGAGCGAGCCGGTCATTCCGATAACTGTCGGAGCGATGCTTGCCGGAATCAGAGCAAGGAGGTATGCAAAGATTTGTCGGCTTGTTCGTTTTCCCGATTCATCAACGACAGAGAGAATTTTAAAGCCGGCTTTTGCGTAATCTTTTCTATACATCCAAGCGAGTGAGAAGAAGTGCGGCATCTGCCAAAAGAATAAAATAGCAAAGAGAACCCATGCTTCAATCGTAATTTCATTTCGAACTGCAGTCCATCCCATCATTGGTGGAAGTGCGCCGGGGATGCCGCCGATGAGGGTTGAAATGGGAGAGATGCGTTTCAACGGTGTGTAGAGAAATAAATAGGAACTCCATGTGAGGAACGCGAGAAATCCGGTCAGCACATTCACAAGAATTGTTAATTGCAAAATTCCGAAGACAGAAATCAGAACACCGAAGACCAAGACTTCGATGGGAAATAATCTCCCAGCGGGTAGTGGCCGGCGTTCCGTTCTTTTCATCATCGCATCGTATGCGCGTTCGATGTATTGATTGAGCGCGCCTGCACCGCCGCCGACGAGTGTGGTTCCAATCGCAACGTTGATGAACAGCCACCAATCCATTTCGCCTTGTGTTGCAAGATAGAAACCGCAGAGCGTAGTCAAAACAGAAAGGAACGTCAATTCCGGTTTCATCAATTCAATGTAATCGAGAAAGCGGGAGCGGGTTCTTGTCATCGGTTGTGATAACACATTTGCCTGTGTGTTCATGCGGTCACTTCTTTTGTTTTGAATGAATAAGCAACATGTTTCTTCTCTGAAAATCCGAACAACTTCACAGTGTGCAATGTTGTCAGAACAGAAATGATAAGGAGGAGCGCGCCGGTTGCAACATGTGCAGTTGTAACATCAATTGCTTTTTGAGAAAGAACGGTGAACGCGCCGAGTGTTATTTGAATCAAAATCAAAACAAACAACAGAAGCGAGAGGCGGGAGAGCCGTTTGCTTTTTACGGCATGCTTTTGCAATTGGAATGCTGTCCAGATTGCAAGACCGGCAACGACGAACGCCCAAACTCTGTGAAGCATGTGAACGAGAACTTGTGAAGCAGTAATCGGCTCATCAGCAAAGATGCGAAGACCGATTGATTCAAGATATTCGTTGTATGTTCGCATCGCTTCAGGACTGAAAGAAGGAAGCCACTGACCGTACGCAAAAGGAAAATCAGGAACAGCAAGTCCTGCTTCCGAGTGTCTCATCAATGCGCCGAGTATAAGTTGAATGAAAATCGCGGCAGTGGTGAACATCGTCAATCTTGTAAGATTGTTTGATGAATCCTTCAATTTAGGTTGTTCATCCCGCCACCATTTAGATGTAAAAAGCGCAATTGAAGCAACAATGCCAAAGAATGATTGAGCAAGTGTTGCATGAGAAACCGAGATTGCTGTCGGTAGGAAAAAAAGTACAGTCAAGCCACCGAGAATTCCTTGCGTAATGACAGAACCAAGAGCGACAAAGCCTAAAACTCTGACCCACTTTCTGTCATCTTTTTTCCAAAGCCAAAATGCAAGAATAACTGTTAGGAAACCTACAACGGAAGCAATCAAACGATGAGAATGTTCATAAAAGATTCCACCGACCATTTGGTCAAGCGGAAAGGAGAACATGAAATGTCCGTACGTGTTGGGCCAATCGGGAACGGACAATCCGGATTGTGTGCTTGTTACATAGCCGCCTGCGATAATCAGAAAAAATGTTGAGCAGGCAACGATAATTGCAAAACGATTAAGGGCTTTGCTGTAACCTCTCACTGATTATTCTCCTGTGGTGTTTCCGTACTGATGGTTGTTGAATCAGTCATCATTGAAGTTGAATCAACCGGCTCTTCAACAGGTTGCAACGAAGATAACTGTTCCGTCATCCACGCGTTAAATTCTTCGGGAGTTTGAATGATCATGTAGCCGCGCATTCTGTAATGACCGAGTCCGCATAACTGAGCGCAGGCAATCTCTGTCGGAGTGGAAGTAGAAATAGTAATTTCCATAATTCCTGCTTCAACTAATTTATCTATGATGGCATCGTCAACGAAACCGTTCTTTTCAAGAATGACATTCCCGGAGTTGTCTTTGTACTCCTCCATCGCCACGTATGTATCGAGTTTGGCAGATGGACGAACGGAAAGTTGTGTAGCGCCTGCTTTCATTGCACGTGTTACCGCTTCCTCCATCATCGGTTCGCCTTTCATTAATACAGGATTACCATCTTTATCTTTGATTTCCTGAGTTGAGAGGTACTTATCGAGTTGAGCAACTTCTCTTGCTTTCACGGAGGTGACGTTATTTTCAATAAGACGCTTAACGTTGTCCGAATTTAACAATTCTCCTGCACTAAGAATGGATGCGCCCGTATTATCTATCGCGTCCTGCGTGAGAACAAATCCATCCAGAGCGCTGCCACTGATTGAGAGCGTTTGTTCAGGTGGAATTGTAACAGATTTCGTTTTTTCAATAAACGGTTTGAGTTGAACTTTGTGAGCAAGAGTTTGTTGGATTTCCGCTGTCGTCTTGTTCGGCATGAACCACAACGGAATCATCATTCCCGGAATTGCATCTTGTTTCAAACGAAGAAACGGAAGATTGAGACTGTGAATAACATCTTTTGAAGTCAGACGAACAATCACCGGTTTATTCACCGGGACATTGAGTTGATTGATAGTAATAATGTCATCTTTCGCACCCGGGTCGTTTCTGTCAAGACCGAGCGGATTATCGGGGTCAATTAAATTAAGTGACGTTTTGCCGAAAATTCCATCCGGTCCCGGATAGTGAATATTCCATGCAAACTGTTCTGCAACGATACGCACAACGGTGGCTTCCTTCTCCGATGGAAATTCGTTGATGCGCTTTTCCCAAACCGGAACGGAGTAGGCAACATCAAGGACAACTTCGAATATTGCAATTGCTAACGCGAGATAGAGAACGATTTTACTTTTTGTGCCAACATAGTTCGCGACCGGTTGGCTCTTTTTTCGAAATCGAATAAGTGCATAGAGAAAGTATGAAGTCCAACCCACGAACAAGATGAGCATGAGCCAGTGCAAAAGCACAAGCAGGTGGTCAACTTCAATTCCATGTTCAGAAGCGATTGGTGGAAGTCCTAAGAATTGTTCCATTCAAAAATTCCTTTGTTATTTTTCAGATGTATAATTCCGTTATCGTCAATATAAGAGTCGTGTGAAAGTTGAGTGTGTAAACGTTTCGTCCGTTTCCAGACAAAGAAGGAAAAGCCGACGACGCTCAGTAACACAAAACCGGTAATGCCAAGCAACACCCATACGGCAGTGTTCGCCGCATCCATTGTTGCATTATCTGCCGCCCCGAAACAACTCGGACACGCAATTCCGTTTGACGATGGAATTGTGAGAACGAGAAGGGCGATGATAAGAAAATGTCGAATCATAGAAACCGGACGTGTTGCAGTTTCTTCAGGAAACGAATGCCATAGATAATCAGCCCGACGCCGCTTATAGCAGAAAGCAGTGCGGCAAATAGATTGCTCACCTCTTCCGACGTGTTATATGATTTAATAAACCATGCGGCGAAACCGAAGGCGAACAATGTCGAGACGGTAATAAAAAATATGTGAAACGATTTAAGAGACATGGGGCATCATTACCTGGTCTGAGATTGAAGACATCGTAAGCACAATCATTCCGATGAAAAAGAAGAGAGTAAAAGCAAGCGTCAGATAAATAACTTTCTTTTCAGAAATCAAGTGCATAAAATAGCCGGCAACAAGAGCGCCTTTGATTGAAGCGATAAATAACGCAACAATCACCGCGGTGGTCATGGTAAGATGCAGGTACGAGACTGCAACCGTTACGACGGTCAACGCCATGAGCGCGACAAAAACGAAAATATATTTTCGGACGTGTTTTTTTATTTCTGCGTGTGAGTGTTCCATAATTTCCTACAGTAAATACAGTGATGGGAAAAGGAAAATCCAGACAAGGTCAACGAAGTGCCAGTACAACCCGGCAACTTCAATACGGTTGACAAACCGTTGCGGTTCTGTTTTCCACATTTTGCTTCCGGGACCCCAGAAGTATGCGTTGACGATAATACCACCGATGACGTGTAATCCGTGTAAACCTGTTAGTGTAAAATAGGTGGCGAAAAAGTTATTCGTACTCGGAAAATATCCATGTTCAAATTTTGCAGCGTATTCAAATCCTTTTATGACAAGGAATATCAAACCGCATACGACGGTGATTCCCATGTACATCTTATATTTTTTGAAGTCGTTCATCATGAGCGAAGCCCACGACATAACCATCGTTACGCTTGATGCAATAAGAACAACAGTATTTACCGTTGCAAGAGGAATGTTGAGTATCTCCCATCCGTGGGGCCATGTTGGTGCGCCCATGCGGAGGAGGATGTACGAAGTGAACAACGCTCCGAAGAGCATCACTTCTGAAGCAAGAAATAACCAGATCCCCAACTTGGCATTGTACAAGCCGGTTTCGGGATGGTGTTCACTTGTATATGGTATTTGCATTCTTGTTCACCTATTTTTCATTTTGAGGAGTAAAATCTTTTTTCGCACCGGGGACGCTGTACTCGTACGGACCGTGATAGACCGTTGGTAGTGTGACAAAGTTTCCGTGTGCGAGCGGCGGCGCGGTTGTTGCAGACCACTCTAATGTTGTTGCTTCCCAATGATTATCGGTTGTCTTCTTTCCTTTTTTCATACTGAGAAAGACGTTGACAATAAAGAAGATTTGGAAAATCGCCATCACCCATGCGGCGATAGACATTACTTCGTTAAGGTAAATGACATTTGCGGAATGGGAGTATTGTTCGCCGCCATCGTAAAGACGGCGGGAAAGCCCTGCCATACCTTGAATCAACATCGGGAAGAAAATAAAATTCATACAGACGAATGAACCCCAGAAATGAATCTTGCCGAGTGTTTCGTTCATCGTTCTACCGGTGAGTTTTGGAAACCACCAATAGATACCTGCAAAGAGGGCAAAGATAGTTCCAGGCGCTACGACATAGTGGAAATGCCCGATAACATAGTACGTGTCGTGTAAATGTAAATCGGAGGTTGCTAAGCCGAGAGGTAATCCTGTCAAGCCGCCGATTCCGAACATCGGGATGAAGGCAAGAGCAAAGAGCATTGCCGTGTTATATCGAATCGAGCCGCCGTATAACGAAATTGCGAGCGAGGTCAAAATAACGATGGAGGGGACGGAGATAATCATCGTCGTCGTTTGAAAGAACGCGCTGATGGTTGTTCCCATTCCGGTGATGTACATGTGATGCGCCCAGACGATGAAGGACATGAACCCGATAAAGAGCGCGGAATAGACAATGTATTTATATCCCCAGAGAGGTTTGCGGGTATTGTTCGCGATAATTTCAGAGATGATTCCCATCGCAGGGAGAATCAGAACATACACTTCCGGGTGTGCAAGGAACCAGAACAGATGTTGCCAGAGAATCGGAGTTCCGCCGCCGGCGTTCATAAGTTTCTCTCCGCTGATGACTAATCCGCTTGGGAGGAAGAAACTAGTTCCTGCAACTCTATCGAGCAGTTGTAAAATCCCCGCCGCTTCGAGTGGAGGGAAAGCAAGGAGAAGAAGGAACGATGTAACTAACTGCGCCCAAACAAAGAACGGGAGTTTCATAAAACTTAATCCCTTCGCCCGAAGTTGTAATATCGTAACGATGAAATTCACGGAGCCGAGGAGAGAAGAGGTAATAAGAAAGACCATTCCGACGAGCCACCACGTTTGCCCGGTCGTTGCTATCTCCGAAAGCGGAGGATAGGATGTCCAACCTGAGTTTGCCGCGCCGCCGGGGACGAAGAAACTGATAACCATGATAATTCCGCCGACGAGGTAAATCCAATAACTCATCATATTGAGTTTTGGGAATGCCATATCCGGTGCGCCGATTTGCAACGGCATGACATAATTTCCGAATGCGCCGACGCCAAGCGGAACGACTCCAAGAAATATCATGATTGTTCCGTGCATAGCGCCGAGCGAGTTGTAATATTCAGGCGCCATAATTCCCATCGGCATTCGTTCTTCACCGGTAGCGAGATACCAGACCAACGCCGCCATTGCCATGAACAACACTCCGACTGTCGTTCCGAGTGAAGGTTTGAAACCGGAAACAAACATCGTCAGCAAACCGATGATGCCGATTGGTAGGACAAACCGTATCACGGGAAAAGGTTCGCCGGGATACGCGAGTTGCCATCGCATTATCATCATCAAAGTAAAACCGAGAAATAGAAAAAGGAGGGAGGTTACTCCGTACTGGATACCGATGACTTTGTGGTCGGTGGAGAAAACGTATTTGCTCCAAAATCCTTGCTCATGATGGTGTGCATCATGGTGGATGTGCGCGTCAGCGGTGTGAGAGTGGGAAGATGTGCTCATGAGACTCTTCTATGATGAAAGAACAAGATGCAGAGACTGATTGCCTCTGCATCCGGGTGAATTATAAAATTAGTTACTTACCTTCGAAGGTAAAGTCTGCTGTTTGTGTGTCGGATGCGCCGACTTTGACTTTCATTGTTTTTGTTCCGAACTTTTCATGCCATGCTTCAAGTTCATAATCACCGGCAGGTAAATCTTTGATGGCGAAATTTCCGTCTCCATCACTTACTGCAAAGAAGGGATGGTCAAGTACGCCAACCCATGCGCCCATCCAGTTGTGGACATCGCATTTGACACGAACCATTGTTTCTGCTTTGGCAAATGTTTTTGTTGTTCGTTGTCCTTTGATTGGTTGCCCGATATTGAATTGCGGACTGTTTTTCGGAAGTGCATGGATGTTGTGCATCGTCGGGTCGCTGTTGATAATTTCTAATGGTTGGTTGACCATCATCCCGAGAACGTGCGGAGAGTACATACAACCTTGTTGGTCAATGCTTGCTTTGTTTTTGGGTTGAGGAAATTTCTTTCCTTCCAATCCTTTTTTCACATAGACGAACGTCCAGCGAAGAGTGTTGTTTGCATTGACTACAACCTGGTCGGAAACGACATCTTTGCCTGAATGAACCTTCATGCATTTCTGGTCGCTTGACATTTTTATTTTCGAGGGGGCAGGTTTTGCGCCTTTGAAGTTAATTTTACCGCTTACATTGCCTGAAATGGCTATGGAAGCGCTGAGTAAGAGGAGAAGAACAAATTTACTGATAGAGGTAGTCATCGAATGAAATCCTAAGTGTTGAATAATTAAACGTTGTCGTTGTAATGAAAAGGATTGAAGCCTGAAAAAGGTTCCCGAGACAGAAGTTTCTTTCGCTTTTCGGGATGCAAAAATACATATTTTTTTTCTTTAATCAAAAACACTCTCTCAACATTGATGATGAATGATTGAGAGTGGTATCACATATGAAACTGTAAAAAAAATATTACTTGAGATATAATCGAATTGAAAAGAGAATGTATCTTGTTCGTGAGTTCAATCGAAGGTGTGTAATGTGTAGGCGGATAGGTTTATGATGAGCGTGTTGCCGAATGGTCATTGCGAGAAGAGGAATAAAACAAGTTTTATGAAATTATGTGGATGAACACACTCCGTACTATATTTACGGTACTTCTCAAGAGCAAGTGACAGTCGTGGAATTAGTGTTATTACCTGATT